>CAIWGR010000552.1 GCA_903912275.1 uncultured delta proteobacterium | reverse complement strand
GCGGTTACAATGGCGGCGGCGCCAACATCAACAAGTGGCTCAAAGACCGGAGCAGGATGCCGCTCGACCTCTGGGTCGAAGAGATCCCCTTCGCGCAGACGCGCGAGTATGTGAAGCGGGTAACGACCTCCTACTGGGTCTACCACTGGCTCTACGGGAGCGGAGAGGGGTGGGTCGACCTGCCGTTCGATCTCGCACCGCTGTCGCCGCGCTGAGGGTTCGTGGCGCTTGACGGCGCTCGCTCCTATCTGCAACACGATTTTGCCGCCTCCATGCGAACAAGGGTTTGCGTGTGAGGTCCCACGGTGTGGCGTCCGCCGCATCTTCCTGTCGATGTTCGCCCAAGGGTTGGTCATGAAGCGTGCTGGAATCGGTTCTGTCGGGGTTGTTTCGCTTGCTGCACTTGTGCTGCTCCCCGCCACGGGTGGGGCGCAGGAGGAGGCGACCGCGGAGGCCACGGCAGAGATCTCGGAGGTGGCCCCGACATCGGCGGGCAACGAGCGGTCGGCTGCGTTCGATGGCGGTACCGGCCTCTTCTTCATGCCGGTCGCCAACGGCGTTGATGCTGGAATCTTCCTGCTGTCGGCGCATGGCGAGTTCTTCAGCGGCAAGGATGTGATCATCTTGGGCGACGAAGACCGCCGCTTCGGTGGCCGGATTGCGCTCTCCTACGGCGCGACGGACAATGTGGAGCTGACCGCCGGACTCGGCGCGCACTCGAACTTCAACTCCGCGACGGTGGCGCCCGCTCCGACGCTGATTCAGAGCGTCGGCAACCTGAATTTCGGCGCAAAGTATCATCAGGACCTAGGCGATGGCCTTCGCCTGGGTGCAGAGCTTGGCCTTGGACTTCCTGCCGCCGCGGCCGATGTTGGCGTGGACTTCGGCGCCTCGGCCATCGACATCCTCGGCCTCGCCACCTTTGACCTACGCGAGCAGGAACTTGCGCCGCTCCGCGCCCACCTGCTGGTCGGCTACACGGCCGATGGCGAGGAGTCTCTTTTCAAGAACGAGCTGACCAAGATTGAGCGGTTCGGTCACGGTGTGCGTGGGTACGATGTGGCGCGGATCGGACTGGGTGCAGACCTGCCGCTCGCAGGCTTTACGCCGAGCATCGAGTGGGCGCTGAACCTGCCCGTTGGGGCGCCCTGCAACAAGGCCGACATTGTCCCCTGCGTCGACGATGTGGGCTTTTCGGCCTTTCCGAGCACCCTCACGGTCGGCCTGAAGGCTGCTCCCGCGGAAGGCGTCTCGCTCGACCTTGGCGCCGAGCTTGGCGTGACAACGAAGGAGTCGCAGGGGACGCCTGCTGTGCCTGCCTGGAACATCGTGTTCGGTGCGAGCTACGCGCTCAACCCCAAGCCGGTCATCGTGGAGCGGTTGGTCGAGGTCGAGGTGGCCGCCGCGCCCGTCGCGCCGGCGGCGCCCGTGCTCTCCTATGTCAGCGGCACGGTGGTGGATGCTGCAACGAAGCGGCCCATCGGCGACGTGCGCATCAAGTATCTCGAGACCGAGTTCTCCGACCAGGTGGGCAGCGCGGACGGAAAGTTCCGGAGCATCGAGTTCGTGCCCGGGACGAAGGTGACGATTCAGCTCAGCGCGCCGGGCTACACCAACCGCTCCATGCGGATGACGGTCGCCGAGGCGCCCGTCTCGGGGACCATCGAGATGCAGCAGGCCATCGTCGGCGGCCGTCTCGCCGGTCGCGTGACCGCCGAGGGTGCGGGGGCTGCGGAGGCAAGCGTCTGGCTCTCGGGCGAAGAGGAGAAGCGGGCGAAGGTCGACCCCGCGACAGGCACCTTCCAGATCGACGTCAAGCCGGGAGATTATCGCTTGGTGGTCTCTGCACCGGGCCATGTGTCGGTCAGCGAGAACATCTCGATTCTCAACGGGCGTCAGGAGAACAGCTTCCAGCTTCGCCCGCTCGAGGCCGGCGCCCGTCTCCGTCTGACGGGCGACGCCTACGAGGTCGATGACGCCGACGCGCAGGTCTCGTTTGAAGGCGACCGGCTCACCTCCGACAGCCGCACGATC
>CAIWGR010000551.1 GCA_903912275.1 uncultured delta proteobacterium | reverse complement strand
TGAACCCCGCCGCCCCGATGAAGGACTCGGGGATTGAGTGGCTGGGGGAGGTGCCGGCGCATTGGGGGGTCAAACCCCTTTGCCGCTTTCCCTGCTTGGTACAGGCCGGTCCATTCGGAAGTCAGCTTCACGCCGAAGAATACGTGAGCGGAGGCATTCCGCTTGTCAACCCTACCAATATGGTAGGCGGGCTTATTGTTCCGAATGAGGAAGTCACGGTGCTCCCGGAAGTCCTCGAGCGGTTGCCCCACCAAGTGCTTCGGGCTGGCTACGTTGTCTTTTCACGACGAGGCGAACTCGGACGTTGCGCATTAGTTACCGATGCGGAATCAGGCTGGCTGTGTGGAACTGGCTCGATGATCCTACGGCTTGATCAAGGGGATTTCAACCCTGAATACCTGTCGCTCTATCTTTCACTGGGGGTTCTCAAGCAATACTTCGAGAGCCTGTCGATCGGCGCGATCATGGATAGCCTGAGCTCTTCGACGCTGCTCGCCCTTTCGATGTTGGTGCCTCCGGTTCAGGAGCAAAACCGTATTGTGACCTTTCTTGAAGGTCGGAAGGAGAGCCTCGACACGCTCACCGCCGAAGCCCAACGCGCCATCGACCTCCTCCAAGAGCGCCGCACCGCCCTGATCTCCGCCGCCGTCACCGGTCAGATCGACGTGCGCCCCGCGTCCGAACGGGCCTCCGCATGAACGCCACCCCCAAGACCATCCAGATCTTCCTGCCCGGCGGTGACCCGCGCGGCATCCGCATCGCCGAGATCACTACGCGCATCGTGCAGGTGATCGAGGTGCCGCGCAGCTTGTTGCAGGACTTCCTCAAGATGGACGAGAGCGACCAGGTGTCGCTCTACTTTCTCTTCGCGGATGCGGGCGATGGCAGCGAGCCCCGCGTCTACATCGGGCAGACCGGCGACCTGCGGGCCCGGCTGGTCAGCCACAACCAGAGGAAGGACTTCTGGCAGCGGGCGCTGGTGCTGATCTCGCGCACCAACAGCCTCACGCAGACCCACGGGCTCTTTCTGGAGTGGCACTCGCTGCAGGCCGCACGGAAGGCGGGCCGGTACGCGGACGAGAACGGCAACAGCGGCAGCAAGCCCCACACCCCCGCGCCACTCCAGGCCGACTGCCTCGAGATCTTCGACACCGGTCGCACGCTGCTCGCGACCCTCGGGTACCCGGTGTTCGAGCCCGTCGCGTCGCCCGTCGCCGGCACCAAGACCGCCGCCAAGGGGGAGGACGAGGTGTTCTTCCTGAAGTCCTCCGGTGTGGACGGGCGAGGCCTGTACACGCCAGAGGGCTTTGTAGTCCTGAAAGGCTCCACCGGCCGCAAGGCCAACCAGCCATCGATTGTCGGGACCGGCGACGAGCGTTTCCGCGTCAAGTTGCTGGAGACGGGCGTCTTGAAGGAGGACGGCGAGCACGTCGTCTTCCCCAAGGATCACGTGTTCGGGTCTCCCAGCATGGCGGCGACCGCGTTGCTGGGCCGGACCTCCAACGGCTGGAAAGATTGGAAGAACGCAGAGGGCGTCACCCTCGACAAGCTCAAGCGCGCCAACGTAGAGGCCCCGGCATGAGCCTCCACAAAGAGATCAACTTCGAGGACGAGATCTGCGCGCACCTCGCCAAGAACGGGTGGCTCTACGCCGAGGGTGACGCTACCGCCTACGATCGCGCCCGAGCGCTGTTCCCCTCCGATGTGCTGGCGTGGGTGCAGGAGACGCAGCCCAAGGCGTGGGACGTCCTCGTCGCGAACCACGGCACCAACGCCGCTGGGACCCTGCTCGCCCGCGTACGCGATCAGCTCGACCAGCGCGGCACCCTCGACGTCCTGCGTCACGGCGTCGAGCTGCTCGGGCTCAAGAAGCCGCTGAAGCTCACGGAGTTCAAGCCGGCGCTCGCCCTCAACCCCGACATCGTCGCGCGCTACGGCGCCAACCGCCTGCGGGTCGTCCGGCAGGTGCGCTACTCGACCCACAACGAAAACAGCATCGACCTCGTGCTGTTCCTCAACGGCGTCCCTGTGGCGACCGCCGAGCTGAAGACCGAGTTCACGCAGAGCATCACCGCCGCCATCGACCAGTACCGCTTTGACCGGCTCCCGCAGAGCAAGGGCCACGCCCCCGAGCCGCTGCTCTCGTTCCCGAGCGGCGCGCTGGTGCACTTTGCCGTGAGCAGCCGCGAGGTGCACATGGTCACCCGGCTCGAAGGCCCGGCCACCCAGTTCCTGCCCTTCAACAAAGGCGACAACGGCGCTGCGGGCAACCCGACCCACCCGGCCGGCCACCGCACCGCCTACCTCTGGGAGCAGGTGTGGGCCCGGGAGAGCTGGCTGGAGATCCTCGGACGCTACCTCATCGGCCAGCGCGACAAGAAGCAC
>CAIWGR010000550.1 GCA_903912275.1 uncultured delta proteobacterium | reverse complement strand
GCGCGCCTGCCCCGCCGCTGAGGTCGTCGGATAGAAGGCGGCAAACTTGAGCAGGATTTCGGGCGTCGGTCTCGGCATCACTGCGTCGCGAAGTGTCGCGGCGGCCTCGGCCTCATAGGCCCGGTCGCGGAGCTGTTTCGCCCAGCGATCGTTACGGTAGCGGAGCTGGAACTCGCGGTAGGCGTCGTCGGTGTCGGCCTTCGCGGCCTCGCGGAAACGGGCCTCTGCGATGAGCAGCATGACTGCGAGCCGCTCGTCGCTTGTCGTCTCGCTGGGAGCCCCGGCGATCCAGGCCTCGCCCATCACGATGGCCTGCTCGGACTGGTCTGCGTCGATCGCCTCGCGCATGCCCTGGGTGATGTGGGTGCAGCCCGTCACGACAATGGCGACCCACGCCAGCCCCGCCGCCATCGCCAACATCGACCGTCTGAAACGATTCACGCGCAGATTCACGAACTCTCCCTGTCTTGGTGCCACCACTGAGGACCCCCCGAGCGGCCGGAGCGATAACCCTCCCCCCACACGATTGCAAATGAGAAGAAGCGCCCTGAGAGATTGGACATCTGCTTCTAGATCGCGTCTCGTCGCCGCGGAGATTTGATTGGCCGGAGGGTGCGATGCCGAGAGAGTGGAAATGGAGCGCGATCGCGGCCTTTGCTGTGGCAGTTGCGCTGGGCGCACAGGCGGCTGCAGCTGCGCCATCGCCCTGCGCCGATGGCCCCGAGCGGAGCGATGCACTGCTCAAGCGCTGGGTGGAGGAGGATGTCGTGCTTGGACCGGTCGCAGCCCGCGCCAGCGCCACGCGGCTGCAGCTCCGCATCTATCTCCCGCCCTCCAATGACGCGCCCTGCGGCCGGCTCATGACCTACCGCGAAGATGCCGAATATCTCTACCCGGCCAGCGCCATCAAAATCGTCCCGGCCATCGCGGTGCTCTCGCGCTGGTCGGAGGGCGGCGCGGGAACCCCGCCGCTCGATGCGCCGCTGCTCTTCTCCGACAAGCGGGCCGACGACGCCTTCGGCCACACCCTCCGCGTGGGCGGCCACGGGTCGCAGTCCCTCGCCGAGCACCTCGAGGCGATGCTCGTCGAGTCGTCGAATGATTCGTTCAATGCGCTCTACGAATTGGCAGGCCCCGCGGCGCAGAACGACCCCTTTCATCGCGGCGGCTTTCCGAGCGTCCGGGTCATCCACCGCCTCTCCGGCTACAACCTTCCGCCTGAGCTCGCGGCCTACATGCCAAGCGTCGCCTGGATGCGTGGCGGCGAGCGGGTTGTCTGGCTGCCGGAGCGCACCGTAGCTTCGCTGCCGACCTCCACGATCCGCCTACCGCGCGAAGAGATCGGCATCGGCTACCTCGAGGCCAACTCCGGACTCCGGGTGGAGGCTCCGATGCCCTTCGGGATGAAGAACGGGGTCACGCTCGCCGATCTCCAGCGGCTGCTCGTCGCGCTCTTCCACGAACTCCCCGAGTCCGACACCGCAAGCCTCCCCGCGCTCTCTGCGGCGTCCGCCAGCCTCATGCTCAGCCTCATGCGCGGGCCGCTTTCAGAGAAGGATGGCGTCTCGGCGGAGAGCCGCGAGGCCCGCTTCAAACCCATGCTGCCCGGCCTGCTCGGATTTGGCCTCGCGCGCGCCCAGATCGACTACACCAACAAGGCCGGTCGGGCCTACGGCTTCCACCTCGACAACGCCCGCATCCGCATCGGCGACCGCATCGCCTATGTGACCGTGGGGATGCTCGCCAACAGCGACGGCGTCTTCAACGACGACCGCTATGATTACGACGCCCTCTCCTTTCCCGCGCTCCGTGCGGTAGGTGCGCTGGTCGGCTCGAAACTCTTCGGTTTGAAACCGCTACCAGCTCCATAGCGAGCAGGGATTCACCCTCGGAGAATTGGCGAATTCCGGTTCGCGGAATTATGCCGCTCAGGCTGCGCAATCTGGTTGCGCGGCAGGTATCTTTCGGGGGAAATCAACAGCGTGCAGCAGGCTCCTGAAACAGGTCATTCTCCACGGGTGATTGGCGCCACAGGCGCGCTATCGATCGTCGTCGGTTCCATGCTCGGCATCGGCATCTTTCTCATGCCTGCGCTTGTGGCCTCTCACGTGGGAAGCCTCACGGGATTCTTCGCGGTCTGGCTCTTCGGTGGCGCGGTCGCGCTCGCCGGCGGCTCTGTCTACGCCGCGCTCGGCTC
>CAIWGR010000549.1 GCA_903912275.1 uncultured delta proteobacterium | reverse complement strand
GCTCTGGCCTGACCTGACCGCCCGCGAGCACCTCGAGCTGATGGCAGGGCTGCATGGCGTGGCTGTCGCAGAGGCCCGCGCACGGGCCACCGAGCTGCTCACGCTGCTCGACCTGCTGCCCCATGCGGCCAAGCAGGCTGCCACGCTGAGCGGCGGCATGCGGCGCCGGCTCGCGGTGGCAACCGCCCTGGTCCATCGCCCCCAATGCCTGCTCCTCGATGAGCCGTTCGCCGGCCTCGACGGGCCGCAGACTGCGCGCCTCGAAGCGCTCCTCGCAGACCTCGTTCAGGCGGGCGCCTCGGTGGTGGTGGCGACCCACGACCTTGACCAGGCGGCCCGCATCGCAGACCACCTGCTGCTCCTGCGCGAAGGGCGCCTGCTGCACGACGGCAGCGTGGCGTCGCTCCGGTCCAAGGCGCCGAGCCATCTGCTCGAACTCGCGCTGCCGACCGAGGCCGCCGGCCGCCTCCTCGCAAGGCTCGCGGCACGCAGCATCGCCGCTCGTACCACGGAGGAGGGGCTCTCTGTCGCAGGCGACGGCGTCACGGCACTGCAGGCGCTGGCAACGGAGCTGCTCGCAGACGAGCCGGGCTGCACGGGCCTCGAGATTCGGCCGGTTGGGCTCGACGACCTGCTCGACGGATTCCGCCCGTGAGGTTCGCAGCGCTCGCTCGCCTCGCCCTGCTCCGGCAGTGGCGCGACCCCGCCTCGCTCGGCCTCGCCGTCTTCACCGCGCCGGCCTTTGCACTGCTTTACGGCCTGGTCGCGCCGGGCGGTGAGAGCGCCTTCGCCGGCTACGTGCCGAGCCTCTTGGTCTTCTCCTCCATCATGGCGTTGTTCGGCGCGGCGATGGCGCTTGCGCGTGAGCGCGCCGCCGGTTCGCTCCTGCTGCTCCGCATGGCGGAGCTCCCGGGGAGCGCCATCATCGCGGGGTTCGCGCTGCCACAGCTGCTCATCAACCTGCTCTCGCTTGCACTCACGCTGGCGGCCGCGAAGGTCGCAGGCTTCACCACCGCGGCCTCGCTCCCCGCCATCTTCGCGGTCTGCGCCACCGCCTCGACCGCCTCCATCGGGCTCGGCCTGCTCGTCGCCGCGCTCGCGCCGGGCATCTCGCGCACCTTCCTGAGCGCGAGCGTTGTGATGTTCTTGCAGCTCCTCTTCTCGGGCCTGCTCTTCCCCCGCCCCGACGGCCCCGGCGTCACGCTCGGCGACCTCCGTCTGACCCTCTGGGACCTCCTCCCGACCACCCACCTCCACCTGCTGCTCGTTGCCCTGCTCCGCGACGGCGACAGCGCGCTGGGCGGCGCACGGCTGGCGATGTTGGGCCTGCTCGCCCTGCTCTTCGTCGGCGCAGGCAGCCTCGCCTTCACACGGGCAACGCGCACGGAGGGGCGGCCGTGAGCGCCGTGGCCTGGCTCCAGTCGGCGCGGCTGCCCTCGCAGCTCTACCTCGCGCTCTCGATTGCCGTCGGCTGGCGCCTCGCCGCGGCAGCCGGCCATGCGCCAGACGCCACGCTGCTGCTCCTCCTTCACGGCTACGGCGTCGCGCAGCAGCTCTTTATCGTCTGGGCCAACGATGTGGCCGACCAGGCGACCGACCGCGCCAACACCACCGCCACCCCCTTCTCCGGCGGGAGCCGCGTCCTCGTCGCGGGCAAACTCAGCGCCGCCGCCCTCACCACCGCCTACCGGGCGGCCGCGGTCACCGCGATGCTCTTCACGGTCCTGCTCACCCTCCACACCCGCTCTCCGCTGCCGCCCCTCTTTGGGCTCGCCGGCCTCGCGCTGCTCCAGGCCTACAGCTTCGCACCGCTCCGCCTCTCCTACCGCGGCGGCGGCGCCTGGCTCCAGGTCGCAGGGCTCGGCCTCCACCTGCCCCTCTTCGCGCTCTACAGATCGG
>CAIWGR010000548.1 GCA_903912275.1 uncultured delta proteobacterium | reverse complement strand
TCGACGCGCTTGAGCGAAACGCGCCCATCAGCGAACTCGCCGCAGCCGCCAGAGACCGCACGCTCACGCCCTCCAAGCCGAGGACCGCCGTACCATGATGCGCTCCGCTCCGCTCCTTGCCCTCCTCCTGCTTGCAGCCTGCACCACCGCAGCCGGCGTCGACACGCCCGACCGAGGCACAGGCCGCAACGACACGACCGGCGAGGCGGATACCAGCGACGCGTCCGACACGGTTGCCACCGCAGACACCGCGGGTGACAACGAGCCGGCCGACACGGCCGTGTCAGACACCACGGCCAATACCGCAGT
Source organism: uncultured delta proteobacterium (assembly GCA_903912275.1). Taxonomy (GTDB): domain Bacteria; phylum Myxococcota_A; class Bradymonadia; order REDH01; family REDH01; genus CAIWGR01. Next base: position 1,331 of record CAIWGR010000548.1, on the reverse strand, counting down.
CGCCGATACCACGCCTGACGACACAGACACCGCCCCGGACACCCTCGACGCAGATACTGCGACCGCCGATACGACGGCGACGGACACCGCGCCAGACACCGCGCCAGATACCACCATCGACCCGGCCTGCGACCGCGACAACGACGGATTCGCTGCCCTCTCCTGCGGTGGCGACGACTGCAACGACAACCTCGCCCGCGTCCGCCCCGATGGCTCCGAAGGCTGCGACTTTACAGACAACAACTGCGATGGCGCCAACAACGAAGGGCTCGACTGCACCTTCTACGCCCACACGCCCAGCGAACTCTATCGCATCGACCCCTTCGCCGGCACCAGCACTCTCGTCACCAGCACCCCCACGCTCTGGGACTTCGACACCGACACCGACGGCACCCTCTGGGGCATCGGACCAGACGGACTCTACCGCTTCGACAGCGGCGCCTGGAGCACCATCAGCGGCCTCTCGGGCGTCACCGGCAGCAGCCCCAACGGATTCGCCATCGACTCCACGGGCCGCGCCTACGCAACGGGCGGCGGACAGGTCTACCTGGTCAATCTCGACACCGGCACCTTCTCGCTGATCGGCAACCTCGGCGGCTTCACCTCGAGCGGCGACTGCGTCGTCGACAAGAGCGACACCGTCTACATGAGCGCCTCCGGCTTCGGCGAGGACGATCTCGTCCGCATCAACGGCAGCACCGGCGCGGCCACCCTCATAGGCTCCATCGGCTTCCCCAGCGTCTACGGCCTCACCGCCGCCTGGGGCTTCCTCTTCGGTCTCGACGCATCCGGCAACATCATCGAGATCAACCCCACCACAGGGCGAGGAAACATTGTCCAGAACTTCTCCAACAGGGTCTGGTATGGCGCTGCCAGCTCGGCTGGTCGGTAGCCTCCTTCTCCTCTCCGCCTGTGCCTCCTCGGGCGGCGGCCCCACCGCTACAACGGATGCGGCCGGAAGCGCTGACCTCGACACCGATGCCACCGGCAGCGGCAGCGGCGAGCCCGCGCGCTGTGAGCCGCGAACGCCCTGGCAGCCCGGCCTCCCCGCCTTCCGCGAACGGGCCGACCTTATCCCCGCAACCGTCGAGGGCGTCCGCCTCTCCGCTGTCGATGTCGACAGCGACGGCGATGCCGACCTCGTCATCCGCCGCGGCGGCACCCTCATCGACGATCACAACGAGGGCGGTCAGCGCACCTTCTGGCTTCTGCGGAACGATGGCGCCGCCCACTTCGAAGATGTGACCCTCGACTCCGGCATCGTCGACCGGCGGCGCGGAACCGACCGCAACATTGGCCGCCCCGCGGAGGTGCTTGCCTTCGGAGACATG
>CAIWGR010000547.1 GCA_903912275.1 uncultured delta proteobacterium | reverse complement strand
GTGTTGTGTTGGCGGGCTGGTCGTCTTGGAGGCCTCTGCTCGGGTCGTCCGGGTCGAGGTCGTGGGCGTCGTCCACATGGTCGCCGTCGCGGTCGCGGTCTGCGCGCTCTGCTGTCGCGGCAGTGTCGGCAGTGTCGGCAGTGTCGGCAGTGTCGGCAGCGTCGGCAGTCTCCGCAGTGTCTTGTGCGGCGTCTTGCGCAGTCTCCGGGCTCGGGCCATCGTCAGCGCTGCCCGCGGTGCAGGCCGTGAGGAGGAGCAGCAGTGCGAGGGCGAGGCGATGCGACACGGGCCACCGGTGAGGCGAGGTGGTATCCGCTGTAGTGTCCACGCTGCGGCTTGTCAGCCGCCCCATGGGCAGAAGTCGGCAGTGCTAGCCCCGTAGCGCAGAGTTGGAGTAGAGGTCAGCGACGCGGCTGCGGGTGGGGAGTTCGCCACTGGCGCGCGGATGCCGAAGAGGGTTCGAATGAGACCATGTGTAGTGCTGGTAGACTACGAAAATGTGCAGCCAACCGAGTTCGTGGAGGTTGCGCAGGCCGGCTGCCACGTCTGGTTCTTTGTAGGCTCGTCGCAGAAGCGGGTCTCGACCGACCTGCCCGATTTCATCGCCCGCTTTCCGACGCAGTCTCGCTTCATCCGCATGGACAAGCCAGGCAAGAACTCTCTCGATTTCCACATCTGTTACTACCTCGGCGTCGCCGCCCATGAGCGGCCCGAGTGGCTCTATGTGCTGATGTCGAAGGACACCGGTTATGACCCGTTGCTGGCCCATGTTCGGACCGAGGGGATGCACGCGCAGCGGGTGGTGACGATTCCGCAGCTGCACGCACTGCTCGGCATTGGCGCCGCGTCGCGCGCAGAGGTTGGCGAGGTTGCGCCGAAGGCTGCTCCGCGCAGGGCGCCACGCGCGCCGGCAGCGGTGTCGGCAGAGACCAAGGCTGCGTTCGCGCCCAAGCCTGCGGTAGTTCCCACGCCCAAGCCTGCGGCCGCACCCGCGCCTGCGCCAACTGCTGCTCCCAAGCCCGCGCCCGCCCCCAAGCCCGCACCCGCGCCTGCGCCAACTGCTGCTCCCAAGCCCGCGCCCGCGCCTGCCCCCAAGCCCGCGCCTGCGCCAACTGCTACGCCGAAGCCCGCACCTGCGCCCGCGCCTGCGCCAACTGCTGCTCCCAAGCCCGCGCCCGCGCCTGCTGTGGCCCCCAAGCCCGCGCCTGCTCCTGCTGCGCCGAAGCCCGTTCCTGCGCCCGCGCCCGCGCCCGCGCCTGCCGTCGGCGGAGGTGGACGCCCCGGCTTCTTCCAGGGCCTCCGCGGACGCCTGCCAGGTTCCGGGCGCCCCTAGTCTTCGTGCTGGAAGCGCAGCGCCTCTTGGGCGTTGATGGCAGGCTCTTCTCCCGGCTCCGCGCGCAGCCATGAGCCATCCGCCTGCAGGTGCCAGGCGCAGGTGTTGTCTGCCAGCGGCGTGAGCAGGCACTCGTCGAGCACCCGACGCGCGATCTCCGGCTCGAGGATGGGGAAGGCCACCTCGACGCGGCTGAAGAAGTTGCGGGGCATCCAGTCTGCGCTTGAGGCGAAGAGGACGGGGCTCGAGCCGTGCTGGAAGTACCAGATGCGGCTGTGCTCGAGGAAGCGCCCCACGATGGAGCGGACAGTGATGTTGTCGGAGATGCCGGGGACGCCCGGCCGCAGGCAGCAGATGCCGCGCACGATCAGCTCGACGCGGACGCCGACCTGCGAGGCCTTGTAGAGCGCCTTGATGACATCGGGGTCCACGAGTGAGTTCATCTTGGCGATGATGCGGGCCGGCTTCCCTGCCTCTGCCGCCTTGGCCTCCCACTCGATGCGCTCGATGACCTTGCGGTGCAGATGGAAGGGGGCCTGGATGAGCTTGTTGAGGGCCTTCGCGCGTCCGAACCCGGTGAGCTGCGAGAAGAGGGTGTGCACATCTTCGGCGATGTCGCGGTCTGCGGTGAGCAGTCCGATGTCGGTATAGGCCCGCGCCGTTTCGGCGTGATAGTTGCCGGTGCCGAGGTGGACGTAGCGGCGGATCTGCTGCCCTTCGCGGCGGACGATGAGGAGCATCTTGGCGTGGGTTTTGAAGCCGACGATGCCGTAGACGACGGTGACGCCGGCCTGCTGCAGGCGGGTGGCGAGGTCGATGTTGGCGGCCTCGTCAAAGCGGGCCTTGAGCTCGACGACAGCGGTGACCTCTTTGCCTGCGCGGGCGGCTTCGATGAGCGCCTCGACGAAGGGCGAGGTGGACCCTGTGCGGTAGAGCGTCTGCTTGATGGCCAGGACCTTGGGGTCTTGCGCGGCCTTGCGGACCAGGTCGATGACGGGCGCGAGCGACTGGTAGGGGTGATGGAGGAGGATGTCGCGGCGGCGGAGGACATCGAAGGGGTTGGCGCCGCGCTTGTGGGAGGCGGTGACGGAGGGGAGATGGACGGGGTACTTGAGCTCCGGCCGGTCGACGAGGTTGTAGAGGGCGTAGAGCCGGTGCAGGTTGACCGAGCCGCCGACCCGGTAGAGGTCGTGTGGCTTGAGCTTGAACTGGGCCAGCAGGAACTCTGCGATTTCGTCGGGGCAGGTGTTGGCGACCTCGACACGAATCGCCTCGCCGTAGTTGCGGTTGGGCAACTCGCCCTTGAGGGCCTTGAGGAGGTCGTCGACCTCTTCTTCGTCGACCCAGAGGTCGCTGTCGCGGGTGATGCGAAACTGGTGGCAGCCTGTGACCTTCATGCCGGGGAAGAGGGCCCCCATGTTGGCGTGGATGATGGAGCTCAGGAGGACGAAGGAGTCGTCGTATGAGGCTACCGTGCCTGGCAGCCGGATGATGCGGGGGAGCGAGCGCGGCACCTGGACGGTTGCGAGCTCGCAGCTGCGTCCGAAGGCATCCTTGCCCTCGAGCGTGACCATGAAGTTGAGGATCTTGTTGAGGGGCCGCGGGAAGGGGTGGGCGGGGTCGAGCGCGATGGGTGTGAGGACAGGGATGACCTGGCTCTCGAAGTAGCGCTTGATCCACTTCTTCTGGGGCGCGCTCCACTCGGAGCGCCGGAGGACCGCGATGCCGGCCTCGCGCAGCGCGGGGTGGAGCTCTTCGTTAAGGACCCGGTATTGCTCTGCGACGAGCTTGTGTGCCTTGCGGGAGACCTCGCCAAGCGCCTCGGCGGGGGTGAGTCCGTCGGGGCCGCGCTGGGCGGCGCCGGCCTCCATCTGTTCGCGCAGACCGGCGAGCCGGATCTCGAAGAGTTCGTCGAGGTTGGTGCTGGTGATGGTGAGGAAGCGGAGCCGCTCCAGGAGCGGGATCTCGGGGTTGGAGGCCTGCGCGAGCACCCGCTCGTTGAAGGCGAGGACCGAGAGCTCCCGGTGGATGTAGAGGCCCGGGTCTTTGAGAGAGCGCTTGGAGGCGATCGCAGGAGACGGGGCTGGCTGCGCGGTTCGCTTCTGTTTGCTGGCCATGGAGACACGGATGCGGTGTTGGGCGCCGCTTGGTGGCGGCACGCGAGGTTTCTGCGGAACCGCCTGCTAGGTCAGCTGCGCTTGCGCCGCCAGAAGAAGAGGGCGACCGCTGCGACGAGGGCAGCGGCGCCGCCCATCATGGCGGCGAAGCCGAGGTGATGTTCGGGAGCGGTGGTGCTGCCTGAGCCCTCGAGCGCGGCAGGGTCGGCCTCGGCGCCAGCGCCCTGTTCCGCGGCGCCTCCGGGCTGGTTAGCAGAGGGCTGACCTGCCGCGCCTGCTTCGGCGGGCGCACTGCCGGGCTGATTGGCGCCGGGCGCTGCGACCTGCTCGCCGGAGCCCGGGGCGAGGCCCTGTGCTGCGGTCTTGGCGAGCGTCCCAGCGCTGCCACCGGCTGCGCTCTTGGCGGCCTCGTCTGCCACATGCTTCTTCGTCTGCTCCGCAAGGAAGGCTGCGATGGGTGCCCGCTTGTCTTTGGGATTGGCGCGGCCCCAGTCTTGGAAGACCTTGATGGCCTCGTCGAACCGCTTCTCCTGGATGAGGGCGGTGCCATACTTCCAGCAGTCGTCCTTGGAGCCGGCCTTGCAGTCCTTCTCGAACTTGGAGGCGGGCTCTTTGCGAACGAAATTGTGTGTGGTGGTCTCGCCGGGCGCGATGAGGATGGTCTTCTCGCCGGAGGGGGCTTTGGAGTCGTCGTAGACGACCTGCAGCGTGTGGGCGCCGGGGTCGAGCTCGAGGCGTGCGTTCGGGGTGCGGAGCCCGCTGTCGCGGCCGTCCACGAAGAGGTGGCCCGAGGGGTTGGAATGGACGACCACGGCACCCTTGCCGGCGGCCGGTGCGGGCTGCGTGGTGTTGCCGTTCACGTGGCGCTCCGGGAGCGCCGCAAAGGCCGTGGCGCCGGTGAGCAGGAGCGGCGCGAGGAGAAGGGCGAGGAGAGGTCTCATGAAGACACGCTGGCGTGGAGGACGGAGAGCCGTCAATCCGCTAGCCGAAGGTGGCGCCGACTTCAAAACGCCGGCGTTCCTCCCTCTTCTTCCGCGGGTATTAGTTGGGCATGAGGAAGGTGACGTTGATCATCACGGGCACAGCGTAGGCCGTGTCGCTGCACTTGTTGCTATCCAAGAACTCGCTCTCCGTGCACTTGTCTGCGGCCGTAAAGGGGAGGAAGGCGCGGGCCTCGACGGTGAGGCGGTTCTGGTAGGTGCGGAAGGCCTCGAAGCCGCCGCTCACATAGGCGCCGAGCGAGGCGTTGCTCACATATTTTTTGTCCTGGTTGTACTCATAGGGCTTGTCGCTGAAGCCGACGTAGGCGAGGCCGCCACCGGCGAAGGGGGCGAAGTCCGACTCGCTGAAGAACTTGCGGCCGTCGACCGAGAAGCCGGCCATGAAAGGGAGCTCGAAGTTGAAGAAGCCAGAGACGCCGGCGCCGAAGCCTGGCATCTGGTACTCATACTTGCCGATGAGACCGGCGCCGTTGTCTTCGCCTTCTCCGCCGAGCAGCGTCATGCCGTAGAGGCCGCCGCCGTAGAGCGACTCACCGTCCCGCTTCTTATTGGCATACTTGCGGTTCTCTTCGCGGACGAGGTTGTCCACGGTGGCGCTTGCGGCGAAGGGCTTGCCCGTGGCGACAGCCTCACCGATG
>CAIWGR010000546.1 GCA_903912275.1 uncultured delta proteobacterium | reverse complement strand
CGCCTGCAGAGATGTCGGTGAAGTCGTGGGCAGAGATGACGTAGTGGAAGTAGCCCTCACGATTGATGGCAAAGTGGGCAGCCTTCTCCGTCAGGAACTCGGCGTCGAGCCCGCCTGTGATGCGGGCATCGGCAGAGGTGAGGAGCGTGCCTGCGGTGTAGGGGGCGCCCTGGCCGTAATCGATGTGAAGCCGGATGCCCGAGCTGCGATCGGGATTGGTGATGGCAGCGTTGGCGAACATGGCGGTCGCCACGCTGACCGACGCGGCTGTCATGCGATGGGAGTGAGCGGCACAATCGAGGCTGTCGTCATACCAGTCGACCTCGACGAAGATGTCTTTGTGGACGGGGCTTGCACCAAGCGCGGGCAGGTTGAGTCCGCCGCGCGAGCCGAGCACCTCGTCGCCATCTTTGATGCCGTCGCCGTCGGTGTCGTTGTTGCTGGGCGAGGTCCCGGCGTTGGTGGTGCTGACAAAGATGCCGGTTCCGGTCTCGTAGCAGTTGGGGAGGCGGTCGCCGTCGAGGTCGCCTGTGTCGGCGCAGCTGGGGGCGAGATTCTTCGAGATGTTGAGCACGGCGGTGCCTGTGGTGGCGGTTCCGTAGGAGTCGATCCAGATGGTGAAGGGCTCGCCGGCGGCAGCGTTCAGGGTGAGTGACGATGGGCCCCCGGTGCCACCCGCGAGATCGTCGTTGCAGTCGGTCGTGAGTTCAGTGCCCGTAAGCTGGCAGCCGCGGAAGAAGGAGATGATGGTGTCACGTGTCGAGCCGATGGTGTCGAACTGGTAGGAGCCGGCGGTGGGCGCGACCCAGAAGATGGCGAGGTCGCGGCCGTTTCGACCGCCGGCACCGCTGCAGGAGGGGTCGCGGGTCGAGGTTGCGGTATCGATGGCGAGGGAGAGAGAGCCAACAGCGGCGACACTACCGAGGCTGATATCCGCTGCGCAGGTGGCGGCCTCCGAGACGCAGGTGGCGCTGCAGCCGTCGCCGGAGGTCGTGTTGCCATCGTCGCAGCTCTCTCCGCGCGCAGATTGGATGACGCCGTCACCGCAGAACTCGAAGCGGCAGGTGGTGCTGCAACCGTCGCCTGCGACGGTGTTACCGTCGTCACACTGCTCAGTGCCGTAGACGATACCGTCGCCGCAGCGGGCGCCCGGCGGCGGGTTGAGGGTTGCGGTCAACACCACGGTGCCGGTGGCAGTGGCGTAGCCATCGACCCAGATGCGGTAGGTGGTGCCGGCGACGAGATTAACCGTGACGACAGAGTCTAGGTTGGTGGTCGTGGTGATGTCGTCGTTGCAGGCGAGCGAGGTGGCGCCGGAGCAGCCCGAAAAGATCTCCAAGAGGGTATCGAAGGAGGAGCCCGCAGTTGTGATGGTGTAGGTTCCGGAGACGGCCGGGCTCCAGCCGAAGACCAGGTCGTTTCCGCCGCGTCCTGTGGTGCCGACGAGGCAGCTCGGCTCCCCCGCGTTACCGGAGGCGACGGAGGTGGTCGTTGTGTAGTTCAGCGAGGCGGTGGTGCCGAAGTTCAGGTCGGTTCCCGTCGTGCAGGTGCCGCCTTCAATCGCGCAGTTGAGACAGCCGTCTCCCCCAGCCGTGTTGCCATCGTCGCAGGCCTCGCCAGGCTGCAGGAAGCCGTCGCCGCAGGCTGCAACAACGCAGGCGTTGGTGCAGCTGTCGGTGTTGGAGCTGTTGGCATCGTCGCAGGACTCGACGCCTGCGTAGACAAAGCCATCGCCGCACGAGGCGGCGCGGCAAGCGTTTGTGCAGCCATCGGTGTTGAGCAGATTGGCGTCGTCACAGGCCTCTCCAGCCTGCACGAAGCCGTCGCCGCAGGCTGCAGCAACGCAGGCGGTCGTGCAGGTGTCGGTATCGACCGCGTTGCCGTCGTCACAGGCCTCGCCAGCCTGAACAAAGCCGTCGCCGCAGGCTGCAACAACGCAGGTGTTGGTGCAGGTGTCGGTGTTGGAGGTGTTGCCATCGTCGCAGGTCTCGCCCGGCTGCGCGTAGCCGTCCCCACATGCAGCCACGTTACAGCTGTTGGTGCAGCCATCGGTGTTGAAGCGGTTGCCATCGTCGCAGGCCTCGCCGGGCTGTGCGAAGCCATCACCGCAGGTGGCGGCCAAGCAGGTGTTGGTGCAGGTGTCGGTGTTGGAGGTGTTGCCATCGTCGCAGGTCTCGCCCGGCTGCGCGTAGCCGTCGCCGCAGCGGGGCAGCATGCAGCCATTTGTGCAGGTGTCGGTGTTAGAGGTGTTGGCATCATCGCAGGCCTCCACGCCGGTGAAGACGAGCCCGTCGCCACAGGCGGCAGGCAGGCAGGTGGTCAGGCAGCCGTCGGTGTTCGAACCGTTCGCATCGTCGCAGCCCTCAAAGCCGGCGTGGACAAAGCCGTCACCGCAGCGCGCGACGGTGCAGAAATTGCTGCAGCTGTCGGTGTTATCGAGGTTGCCGTCGTCACAGGCTTCACCCGCCTCGGCAAGGCCGTTGCCGCAGAGGGGAAGCGGCGGGGTCGTGTCGTCGACCGTCGTGTCGCTCGTGTCGTCAACCGTCGTGTCGCTCGTGTCGTCAACCGTCGTGTCGCTCGTGTCGTCAACCGTCGTGTCGCTCGTGTCGTCAACCGTCGTGTCGCTCGTGTCATCCACCGTTGTGTCGGTCGTGTCATCAACCGTCGTGTCGGTCGTGTCGTCGACCGTCGTGTCGGTCGTGTCGTCAACCGTTGTGTCGGATGAGCCGTCGACCGTCGTGTCGGTCGTGTCGTCAACCGTTGTGTCGGATGAGCCGTCGGAGTCAGCTCCGGTGTCGGTGGAGATGGTATCCCCATCGCTGCCCGTATCGCCTGAGCCTATGGCGGTATCGAGAAGGCCCGTGTCTGTCGCTCCGCCGCCGCCGGCACCACGACCGCGAGCGGGGTCCTCACTGCAGGCTGCAATGAGGACAAGAAGCAGAAGGGAAGCGAGATGAATCGGCCGAGACATGAGACACCGGGTGGAGAGTGCGCGGCCGCCCTTCCACCCTATCTCGTGCCGCAGTGCAAGCCTCTCGACGGTTGCGCTAGGGCTGCTCGCAGACGGCCGATAGCAGTGAGTTGCAGTCGAGGTCGTTCCATCCGCCGCTCGTCATCTGGGCGCAGTCCTCGTTGCCATTGTAGTTGTTCGGCTCACCGCCTGCCCAACGGTTGTAGGTGGGCAGCGCCCCGGCGACGGTCCGGAAGGTGCCCTCGACCGCGAGGTCGTTGAGTCCAAACCAGGAGCTCGTCGTCCATCCGGACGGGAGCAGACCGAGGAGGAAGGTGTTCTCGCCGGCGCTACCGGGGACCGCGAGGTCGAGGCCGATCGCCTGACAGGCAAGTTGGGCGTCTGCATAGGTGCGGGGGCGGGCGCAGAGCGCGTAGTTCCGCCCGAGACGGGTGGCGGCGATGCAGTCGGGGCAGTCGATCCCGTCGTCGGCCCTACCGTTGCAGTCCTGATCGATGCCGTCCCCGCAGATGTCGGTCGCGCTCGGATTGATGGTCGGGTCGTCGGGGGCACAGTCGGCGGTGCAGCGGTAACCGTCACCGTCGGGGTCGGCTGCCGGGTCGGCTTCGCAGGAGGCCGCGGCATCCACTTCGTCGGGACGGCCGAGGAGGAAGTTGTAGGCCTCGGTGCGCGTAGACTCGCCCTGGGCCTGTGACTGCTCACGGCGGGGGTCGGCGATCATGTCGGGCGTGAGCGCCGCGAAGATGGCGAGCATCTGGTTGGGGATGTCGCTGGCGCGGACGGCGGCCGAGATGGAGAGCAGTTTCTGGGAGTAGAGGAGGCGGCAGTCTGGGTTGGAGAGGCAGGCCCGCTGGAGGCG
>CAIWGR010000545.1 GCA_903912275.1 uncultured delta proteobacterium | reverse complement strand
CATTGCGGAGCCTTGTGGCGATGGCGCGGCGCCTTGACACCCATAGGGGGCAGGGATAGGGGCCGACTGCCCGTGGAGCGCCTGAATCTGTGCGCCTTCTGCGAGCGTTGCAAGCAGATTTCTGACAGGCAGGACGACAGGCATGGCGAACCCGACGGATGCGAACCCCCTAGGCCGCGGCCGCGGCTGGATGGCCGCAGCAGTCGCCGCCTTCATCGCCCTGCTTTATCTCGTTCCGGCCGCCACTACTGGTCTTTGGGAGCCGTGGGAGACGGCGCCTGCTACGCTAGCGCGCGGGCTGTCGGAGGGTACGGCAGGCTCCATCTTCGCCCCCATGAAATCGGGCGCGCTCTTCTCTCGGCCATGGCTCTCCTCCCTGATGGGGCAATCGGGCTTTGTCGCCGGCGGAGGCAGCGAGTTGGGCCTTCGGCTTCCTGCCCTGCTGCTGGTTGTGGCTGCGGCGGCCGCAGGCTTTTTGCTCTTGGACCGCTGGATGGGGCGCCGCGCGGCGCTGCTCGGTGCCCTTCTCTTCGCGATGGTCCCTCAGGCGGCGCTCGGCGCGACCCACCTTGCCGCCGATGGACTGCTGCTTGGTCTCTTTTCCTGCCTGGTTGTTGCGGTGGCGGAGCTGGCGGCATCGAACCGTGAGCGCCGGCCGGGCGTAGCGGTCTTGATCGGACTGCTCGTCGCGCTGATTGCAGGTGCGCGCGGTGGCGTCGGTCTTGCGCTCGCACTCGGACTGCTAGCCGTGTCGTCGCTCGGCACGCGCCCGGCCGGAGGCTTCTGCAAGATCGGCCTGACGGTGGGACTGGCTCTGCTTGCCGCACTGCTGGTGCCGGCAGGCCTTCAACTCTCCGGAGGCTGGGAGGCCGGCAAGGAGAGCTTCGGGCTCGCCATGCTCGCCGGCCCTGCGCTTCTCCTGACGCTCACTTTTGGGCCGAAGAGCAGGCTCCGCGCCCTCTTCCATGGCCCGGGAGCCATGGCGGCCGCCATCATCGCGGTCGCCGGCGTCGCGCTCCCGCTCGTTCTCGCAGCCGGAGAGACGGGCTGGCCGGAGACGCTGAGCGGCTTCCTCTCCAACGCCTTCTTCACCTCTCGGACGCTGCCGGTTCACCCCACCTTCGATGTGCTGATTCGGGTCACGGGCTACTCGCTCTACCCGACCATTGTGTTTCTTCCGCTCGCGGTTGCGCTTGCGCTCCGTCACGAAGACTCCGATCGCGGCGCCATCCTCTCGGTTGCGATCGGCGCGATGGGTGTGGGCTTTCTGGTGCTCGGCCTCTCCTCGACGCTGGCCGCCGTCTACCTCATGCCTGTTGCAATGCCGCTCGCCATCCTCGTTGCCTCGGCGCTGACAGAGGGCCGGCCCGCGGAGGCCGACGACAAGCGGAGCGCGACCTGGTCGCTCGCGGGCTTCGCGGCACTCGTGCTGCTGGCCGTCACGACAAAGGATGTTGCGGAGAGCTACAACAAGGAGCTCGGCGTGCCGGGCCCGCAGGTGCTGTTCGAGTCGATCTTCCTCGATGGCCCTGCCACCTTCCCGAGCAGCTATCGCCTCGACATCATGCGGCCCCTCATCGGCATCTGGGGGCTGCTTCTGGTGGCGGTCTTCTTCTCGCCGATCGAGCAGCTCTCGGCGATGGGGCAGACGCTGACCGAGGCCCTGTCGGGAAGGTCGGGGCGCATCGCCTCGCTTGTTCGCCGTGCCGGCGATCTGCTCCAATCCGTCGCGGCGCGTTTGGGCGCCGTCTTCACGCCGGCCCGGTCTGGCCTTTTGGTCTCTGTTGCGCTGGCGCTCTCCATCCTCGGATGGGGTGGAGAGTTGCTCTTTCAGGCCATCCCCGAGGCGGCCGACCACTTCAGCCAGAAGGGCATCCTGGAGGAGTACGAGAAGCTCTCCAAGGAGGGCGAGCCGCTGCTGACCGCCGGGATCGCGGCCAAGGATACGAGCTATTATTTTGGCGCATCGTCCATGGAGCGGCTCCCGCGGGTGACCGATCTCGAGGCGCGCTTCTGCGACGCCACGGGCCGTCTGTTTTCGGTGATTCCTGCGGCGAGCCTCGGTGAGCTGTATGCGACGCTCAAGCGGGGGCCTGGGGCCGGCGGTAGCTGCAAGCGGACGCCGGAACTCTATGTGGTCGACGGACGCTCGAGCCGGTTTCTGCTGCTGAGCAACGAACTCCACGCCGACCGCGGCGAGCGGGACCAGAACTATGTGGCCGAGAGCATCTTCTCCAAAACGACGCTCCCGACCAGCGCAAAGCTGGCGACCAAGAAGGTTACGGTCGATGGAAAGCTTCGGCTCTATGCCACGGAGATTCCAGCCGAGGTGGGCTCGGGCGACCCGCTGGTTGTCACGACCTACTGGGAGGTGCTGAGCCGCATCCCGTCGGACGCGGAGATGTTCATCCATGTGGACTTCGGCGGCAACCGGATCAACGGCGACCACAAGCCGGTCGGCGGCAAGTATCCGATGCAATACTGGGTGCCGGGAGACATCATCCGCGATGTACACAGCATGGCTGTGAGCCGCGCCGACAAGTCGGGCGACTACACCGTGTGGGGCGGCTTCTTTCGTGGCGACGACCGGTTGAAGGTGTCGCCAAAGGTAGGCGACGACCGGGTCAACTTTGGTCGCGTGGCCATCAACAAGCGGGCATCGAAGCAGCCCTAGGGGTTGAATCGGGGGCGGCGGTTGGCACTACGCTCGCCGCGCCGTTTGAGGTATGAGGGCGGAGGCTGGCGATGGTGCTTGCAGCAGGCCGCTTGCCGACTAGTTTCGCTGTGCGTGACCGACGGTGCCTTCGGGCCAACGACAAAGGAGTAAGCAAGATGAATGCAACCTGGAAGCGATTCTGCCTGACGCTGCTCGGTGCCGCCGCCGGCCTGCAGATGGCTGGCTGCGAGAGCGACATCACCCAGACCTTTGAGTCGGCCTTCGAGTGTGTCGAGAGCCCCTGTGCCGTCACGTTCGAGAACCTTCAGCCGCGTCGTGCCAAGACAGCCGAGGTCACCGTTCGGAGCGTGGGCGAAGCCGCGCTGGAGATTACGTCGATCACGTTCGTAGGGGGCTCCGACAAGCTTCGGTTTAGCGACCAGATGATCGTGGCGATGTCGCGCTTCGGATGGACGCAGGCGCCCGCAGACCCCGCGAACCCTGATGTCCGCACCTGGGTCGATGGCGACGGAAACGCGACCGGAAAGGCAACGGCCATCGTCCTTGAGCCCGATACCTTCATCACGATCGGCCTGACGATCACGCCCACTGCGACGGGTGACACGGGCTGTCCCGACGACGGCACCGGCAACTGCGGGACCATCATCATCCAGACGACCGCGCGCGAGACCCCGGAGCTCCGCATCGCGGTGGTGGTGGACTCGCAGAGCGGCCGGCCCTCCATTTCGCCGGCAACGCTCGACTTCGCGCCGGCCGTCGCGGGCGTGACCCAGCAGCGCGAGTTGACCATCACGAACAATGGTACCGGCCCGCTGCAGATTCAGGGGATCACGGGCGTGAACACGCCGCCGACGCTGTCGTGGATTGAGTCGATCAACCGGCCGCTTCCGCTGCTCGTTGGGCAAGGGCTGAGCGCAATCTACAACGTCACGTGGACGCCTGCCTCGAATGCGGAGTCGCTCAGCGGTACGTCGCTGCTGTTCGAGACGAACGCAGTCACCAACGGCACGGTGGGCGTCGCGCTCACGTCGAGCGGCACGGGCGAGGCGAACATCGAGGTGAGTGAGGCGGGGCTTGACCTGGGCGAGCCGGCGGTCGGTACGCTGGTGGCGCAGAGCTTCGACATCTGCAACCGGGGTGGCGCGACGCTCACCTGGGCCATCAACTCTGCCGGCTTCTCCCCCTCGGACGTGAGCGCCGAGATGCGCATCGCGACGGGCGCGGACGTGGCCGCAGAGACACTGGCGTTGGGCGGCGAGCAGACGCTGGCGAGCCAAGCCTGTCAGACGCTGTTTGTGCAGTACACCGCGAGCTCCAACCGGACGGTCACGGGCAACTACGACATCGTCAGCAACGACCCTCAGACCGGCACCATTCGGTTTGCGGTTGCGGCCGGCCCTGCAGCACCCTTCCTTTCGGCCGGGCCCACGCAGCTCTACTTCAGCGGATCGGACGTCGGCAGCACGACGCAGCTCAGCTTCGTTATCTCCAATGAGGGGCGCGCGAACCTTGAGGTCACGGCCATCAACAAGTCGCAGGACCGGGATGCTGAGTTCACGACAGACCTCGTCCTTCCCGCGACGATCGCACCCGGCGAAGCCCGCCGCGTCATCGTTAGCTACGCCCGCGCGGTCTCGGACTCGGCCTCGGTCGACAACGGCCGCCTCGACCTGGTGACGAACGACCCCCGCGCGACCGGCGCGGGCGGAACCATCTTCCTGTTCGCCTACCATGAGGCTGGGGTGCTGCCGCCGGAGTGCTCGATGAGCGTCTCGCCGGCTGAGCCCTATCGCGTGGGAGACATCATCTCATTGGATGCTTCGAACACGATTCTTCCAGTTGGCGGCACCTTTACCGCTGCGCCCTATCTCTGGTCGCTCGTGCCCCCTGCGGGCAGCACTGCTGCGGTCGCCAATCCGTTCTCTGCCGTCACGACGCTCTTGCTGGATGCGCCGGGTGAGTATGCGCTCGGACTGACCGCCTCGGCCATCGCCGGCGGGCAGACCACCAACTGCGAGCAGTGGCGCACCCTCACCGTGGCGCCCTAGCCGACGCGTTCGCCGCACCGGTCGGTAGGTTCCGGGAAGAATCGGCACGCCGCATGGGTTGCGGCTCTACATCTGAGACCATCGGCGGGCAGCACCCGCCGGTGCTGGTTTTGCGAGGAAGAGATTCCATGAATGACATTCGAAGCATCAACGAGATGGTGAAGGCGGAGAGCGCCTTCGTGGACGCAATTCTTGCCGAGACCGGGCGCCGGGTTGTGGGGCAGCGCTACATGTTGGAGCGGCTGCTCATCGGTATCCTGACCGGCGGCCATGTGCTGCTCGAGGGCGTGCCGGGTCTGGCAAAGACGCTGACGATCAACACGCTCGCGGCGACGGTAAGCGCCAGCTTTAAGCGGATCCAGTTCACGCCCGACCTGCTGCCGGCCGACGTCATCGGCACACTCATCTACAACCAGAAGTCGCAGGACTTCGAGGTGCGGCGCGGCCCCGTCTTCGCCAACCTGGTCCTCGCCGACGAGATCAACCGTGCGCCCGCCAAGGTGCAGTCTGCCCTGCTGGAGGCGATGCAGGAGCAGCAGGTGACGATTGGTGACACCACCTTCCCGTTGCCCCGCCCCTTCTTCGTGCTCGCGACGCAGAACCCGCTCGAGCAGGAGGGTACCTATCCTCTGCCCGAGGCGCAGGTGGACCGCTTCATGCTGATGGTCAAGGTGGGCTATCCGACCCGGGAGGAGGAGCGGAAGATCATGGACCTGATGGGCGAGGATGACCTGGCGCCGATTCAGGCCGTGGTGACCGGCGAGCAGCTGCTGGCGGCGCGCAAGACGGTCCACCAGATCTACGTGGAGTCGTCGCTGAAAGACTACATGGTCAACATCGTTGCGGCGACGCGCGACCCGGCCACTGCTGGGCTCGGCAAGCTGTCGCGCTACATCCAGTATGGCGCCAGCCCGCGTGCGACGATCGCGCTGCTGAAGGCGGCCCGTGCGCATGCCTTCCTGCAGCATCGGGGCTTTGTGATGCCCGAGGATGTGAAGGCGATCGCGCCCGATGTGCTCCGTCACCGCATCATTCCGAGCTTCGAGGCGGAGGCCGACGAGCGCACCAGCGAGTCGCTTCTTCAGGAGCTGCTCGACCACATCGACGTGCCCTGAGCCAATGCTCAGCGCCGAGACCGTACACCTGATCAAGCGGCTGGAGATTGTCACCGCTCGGATCATCAAAGACCAGCTCGCCGGCCAGTACCACTCTGTGTTCCGTGGCCGCGGAATGGATTTCGATGAGGTGCAGCCCTACGCGCTGGGCGACGATGTGCGCTTCGTGGACTGGAACGTCTCGGCGCGAACCGGCTCGCTCCATGTGAAGAAGTTCGTCGAGGAGCGGGAGCTCACGGTGCTCATCGCGGTCGATGTCTCGCCGAGCATGGAGTACGGCACCTGGTTCGCACGGAAGCAGCAGGTGGCAGCGCAGATCGCGATGGCGATCGCGCTGACGGCGACGCAGAACAAGGACCGCGTTGGCCTGGTCATCTTCGACGACCAGGTGCGCCGCTACATCCCGCCGAAGAAGGGTCGGGGACATGCGCTGAGCATCGTGTCGGCGCTGCTGACCTTTGAGCGTGATGGCGCCGCTGGACCGGCTGTGGCGGCAACTCCGAAGCCGGCCTGGTGGCGTATCTTCTGGCCGGTTCGGTCCAAGGCGCTGCCGCAGCGGCGCAGCACAAACATCGGCGCGGCGCTGCAGTTCGTGAGCCGCATCTGCCGGCGGCGGGCGGTGGTCTTCATGCTCTCGGATTTTGATGCGCCCGACTTTGAACGTGACCTGCGCATCACGGCGCAGCGCCACGATCTGGTGCCGCT
>CAIWGR010000544.1 GCA_903912275.1 uncultured delta proteobacterium | reverse complement strand
CATCAAGCCAGACAACCATCGCGCAGACGGCTCGCGATCTTGGCATCGGAGACACGCTTCTGCGCGTCTGGATTGCCGCGGCCAAGACCCCCGAAACGTCGCTGACAATGAGCGAACGGACCGAGCTCGCAACGCTCCGCCGCGAGAATCGGCGGCTCAAAGAAGAGCGTGAAATCTTAAAAAAAGCGACGGCCTTCTTCGCTCGGGAGCAGCGGTAGTGGAGCGCTACCGCTTCATCCTGGCGGAGGAGGCCCACTTTTCGGTTGTGCCGATGTGCCGGCTACTGGGCGTGAGCCGGTCGGGATATTACGGCTGGCGGGAGCGCGGCGACAGCGACCGCAATGCCCGAACTGCCAGCTTCGATGCCGAGGTTCGAGCCGCTCATCTCAAAAGCCAGATGCGCTACGGCAGCCGGCGCGTGCAGCGCGAGCTGCACGAGATCGGCCTGGGTTGCAGCCGCACGCGCGTGGCCTGTGCCATGCGGCGCTGCGGCCTTGTGGCCCGCGCAAGGCGCCGTTTCAAGGCCACAACGGACTCGAATCATCAGCTCGAGGTTGCGCCAAACCTCCTTTCCAGAGCCTTTCATGCCAGCCGCCCGAACAAGGCCTGGGTGGGCGACATCACCTATATCTGGACGCGGCAGGGCTGGCTCTATCTTGCGGTCCTCATCGACCTGCATGCCCGCCGCGTCGTCGGCTGGGCCATGTCGGAGCAAATCGACCGCCATCTGGTGCTCGGCGCGCTGCGCATGGCCATCGGTATGCGGCGTCCGAAAGCGGGGCTTGTGCATCACACCGACCGCGGCAGCCAATATGCCAGCCGCGACTATCGCCAGGCGCTGCAGGCCGCAGGCATCGTCTGCAGCATGAGCCGCAAGGGCAACTGCTGGGACAACGCACCGGCCGAAAGCTTCTTCGCAACCCTCAAGGTCGAGGAGCTCCGACACTTCGAATTCAACACCCGCGACGAGGCCCGCGACAAGGTCCTGCAGTACATCTGCTGGTACAACGCACACCGCCGGCACTCGACCCTTGGCCTGCTATCCCCTGCTACCTTCGAAGCTCAGACCCGAACCGCCACCTGCGCTGCCTGACACCTTAGACGATCTGTCCTTTTTTGTTGCGCCAGTCCACCGAACGATGGTGAGCGCTCCGCAACAGCGGACCCATCGGTCACGGTTAGCGCAGAGGAAGGCAGCGGCATCCCGCCGGGCGTGCCAGATGAAGGCTCCCCCGCCTACGGGATGCTGATCAACCGGCTCTGCAAGGAACTCGCGGGTAGCGACTGCGACTCCTTAATGCTTGTGGGTCTTAGTGGTGGTGCCAACGGCGAGCCGCGAAGATTCGGCGCGTCCTACGACTACGGCTGCATGGGGGGCTCAGTTGATGTCGAATGGACAGAGCAGCCGGACGGAAGTTGTGACGAGCGCGAAGTGGGTCGCGAGGAAGGAGCGTCTGCACCGAATTCTCAGCGTAAACTCTTGCCGGAGATCGCCAAAAGTGGCGCGGACTCCTTCAGACGCCGAGGTCGCGGCCGCGAAGGTCGAGCTTGATGGACAAGGTCTCACCTCAGACGGCGATGTCGAATTCATCGACATCAACCACGATGGCCAGACCGAGTTCATCCTTTGGCATGACGGCTATTGCATGACGACTCTGCCGACCATCTACACCCGCGGCGCTGACGGAGTTTGGAATGGGGAGAT
>CAIWGR010000543.1 GCA_903912275.1 uncultured delta proteobacterium | reverse complement strand
GTTCGCCGCGCGTGTTGCGGCTGCGGAGCCCGCCTATCGTAAGTTGGTGTCGTCTGCAGCGTGGACGCGGCTCGCTACGGCGACCGATGGGCTGTTCGGCCGGCCGCCTCGTCTTGCCAACCTGTTCCTCGTCCAAGACGAGGAGGGGTTGCTGTTCGAGGGCTCACTCACGGACACCGACGACAAGCCCTTCGACATTTGGTGGTACGAGTGGCATCTCGGCAGTGAGCTCAAGCTCATCAAGACCCACTACGCCAAGTTCTACGGCAAGCTCCAGACGGAGGTTGTGCGCTTCGGGTCGTTCGCTTCGTTGGGCAGGTTCAACGAGGCGCAGATGTTGAAGAGCCGCCAGCACGTTGCCGCTACCGATACGCTGGCGGTGCTCTTCTGCATGCGGACGCTGGTGACGCGGGTGGAGCGTGGCGACCTCTTGACCGCCGTCTTGCTCCAGGCGGAGAAGGACCAGTAGCGGGCGCAGGGCGCGAGCCCCCGGGGGGGGTCAGGGGCGGGCGTCGGTTCGGGGCATCTTCGTTGGTTGTTTTGTCCAAAGAGATTTGTTTTTTGGGAAAAGTCGGTGTAGAAATTAGTACACGTTTCGACATAACGAAAAACAAGTTCATCGGCGAACGACAAGGCGAGGCAAAGCATGGGTAACATGAAGAAGCCAGGTGAGGGTGAACCCCGCTTTCTGAATCGTGCGCTTCTTCGGGGCGAGGAGGATCGGCATCACGCCGAATGGCTCGAGGCCCACGCGGCAAGGGTCGAAGCGCGCGGCAAGAAGGAGGTCACGAAGGCGTCCGAGCCGGAGCAGACCGGCGATGCGGAGGTGCTCCCGCGCCGTCGTGGGAGGCCGCCGCTGCCCGAGGGGATGATGCTCGATGTGACACTGCGCATGCCGCGTGAACTGCTCGATCGCGCAGACGCGATGGTCGAAAATGCATCGGATTGGCGAGAGTTTAGGCGTATTCTGCCGACACGTTCGGGGGTGCTCCGGTTAGCGATGACCCTCGGTATGGAGCAGCTGGCTTTGCGTCGGCAGGCGAGTTGGGAGGCGCCGGCCGCGCAGACGATGCAGTTCATGTGGTCGCGTGATGGGGCGTTGCCCAAGGCCAGTAGTGCGCCGCTGGTCTCGGTGTTTCAGTCGGCCTGGGAACAGAAGCCTTCTGCGCAGGTCGAGCAGCTCCGCGAGCGCGACGAGAAGCTCCACGAGATGATCCTTCTGCTCGCGAAAGAGATCGAGGTCCTCAAGCTGGCTGACCACTCGCGCCGCGCGATTGGCGGAGAGTCAAGGACTTAAGTCGTTGTGCGGAGCATGGTAAAAATGGATTGAGCGACACAGCAGGACTCGCTACACTGGCGGGCCCCCCCCCACCGTTGAGAGGGGGCTGCAGCGGAGTCGCGTCATGGGAGATTGTTGGTTCGTGTTGGTAGTGCGGCGCGCGTCGGACGGCAGCGTCGTTCTTTTGGCGGTGTCGGGCTCGGCTGTTTCGCCGCTGTCTGACGAGCTCGCGTCGCTGGTTGCGCGAGCGAAGGCGTCGGCACCGCCGCAGCCGGAGCTGCCTTGGTTCACGGAGGGCGAGGTCGTTGAACCTTGGGAGGTCAGTGGGGTCGCCGACCTGTCGGAGGCAGCATCGACCTCTTTCTGGTGCAACCCGCCGCCACGGCGGAGCTTGCGGCGGGAGCGTGAGGCCCGTGAGCTCATCGCGTTGAGCAAGCTGGTTCACGATACGCGTCGGTTGCAGCGACAGGTTCGGGATGCCAGGCGCCTCCAGCTTCTCATTGCGTTGGTCGCGGCCGTCAGACGGGCAGGGCTCGCCGGGTAGCGCCATCGGTTGGGGATTCATGGAGCCTTCCATGCGTCTTCGGCGTTGCCTCTCCCTCGTGCACGGGCCCGCGCGGGCAGGCGTTCAAGATAGGTAGGGGCTGCGATTTCTGCGGCTCAGCGTTTTCAACTCGTTCCGGGAGCTTCGCAATGACAGACCTTACCTTACTGCCCATCGAAGTGCAGCGCTTGCGGCACCAAGCGCTGCTCGAACTTAAGGCCGCGGACCAGGCCGAGGCGACCGCACGGACCATTCCGCTCGAACCGCCATCGCCTCAATGCTGTTTGCGTACGCTGTATCTCCACCTGGCGTTTGAACGGAGGAGAGTTGCTCGGGCCCTGTTGCTCGATGCGCTTCACAAACTCGAGATGGCCGCTCTTCAAGTCCCGAAGGCGGAGACAGCGTTCCGGCTAGGGGCGCGCTCCATCCTCGCTCAGCTCGATGCCATCGCCGCGGCATCATCACCGGTTCGAGCGTCCATCGTAGAATCCGAAACTGCAATCCTGCACTGAAACCGGCTGCGCCGGTGGTCGCTATCATCATCTATGGAAAGGAGAATTCATGGCTCAGTCATCTCGTAGAAAGTTGGTTCCAGGGTATCAGGAACATGTGCAGTTGCTCTGCACGCAGGCTGCTGCATTGCTCGACCCCGGTTATCGGAAGGCAGTGCAGGAGGTGTTGAAGGAGCTGCCGACGGCGCCGCTCGAGCGCGCGCTGGCCGCGACCGTTGGCCTCGCCATGCCGCAGGCCGGTACCGCTCGTTTGGTGGAGACCGCCCATGTGGTGCCGTTCATCCCGATGTTGACGGAGCAGCGTGCGGCGACGGACCGCATCCTCGCCGTGCGGGAGGCTGTGGGGGCGCCGGCAGAGGGGTTCATGGGCGACTTCGAGCGGGAGGAGCTGCGGCTGCCGGCCGCCATCACCACTGCCGCGGAGGCCCGCTCGTTTGCTCGGTCACATTACATCAGCGCAGTCGTGACGAGTTCGTCGCCGCTGTTGCACCTCTATGCCCAGCAGGACGGCAGCATCGCCATCTCCTCTCCGCTGGTGGCCATTGTGGCCGCCCGGATGGGGAAGACCACCGCTGCCGTCGCCGCCTGCGCTCTTGCGCTCGG
>CAIWGR010000542.1 GCA_903912275.1 uncultured delta proteobacterium | reverse complement strand
GCATTAGTGACTGGAGTTCAGACGTGTGCTTTCCGATCTCGGCCTCTTCTCGGTGTCGCTCGCCGAGGCCACGGCCCGCTTCGACACGGGGCTCGACCCCATCCGCCGCGGTCGCGGCTAGAAGCTCGGGCGGATGCTGGTGCTGGTGCCCGGCGCCAGCCGCACCGTCTGCTCAAACTTCTTGCCCGAGAACAGGCTCTCGACGGTCTGGCTCCCCGCGCTGACCGGAATCGTTGCAGTGTGCGAATTGCAGCGGTAGCCAGACTGCTTGGGAGAGCCAATCACTCTAGCGGCGCGTAATTGCCTGGGGGAGATGAAGGCCGAACCGTCCGTCGGTTCCCCGCGCACTGGAAGCCGCACCGCGCGCGCTCGTTGTGGTCGTCTGCTGAATTGCATGACCATTTCGGTGTGCGGGAGGTGTCGATGTACATACGTAGCAGTTTTTGGACGGTCGTCTTGGGCTCGGTCGGGTTGGTGTGCGGTCTGGCCGCGCCTGTGCAGGCGGGGGAGCCGGAGGAGGCACCGCACTTCGCGAAGCACTTTGCGCTGCTTGACCTCAAGGCCAGCCACGGGCCGCTGGGGCTCATGTTGGATACCTCCCTCAACGCGCGGTCTACGCGGAGCGCGCCCGGCTCCCTCCTGCTGGACCAGACCTACCGGGAGGTTGGCATCGACTTCGCGATCTCGCCGGCACTCGCAGAGGCCGGCCTGCATGCAGAGTGGATGCCGTTGCGCATCTTCCGACTCCGCGCCGAGGCCCACGCGCTCTCCTCGTTCGGTGTTCTGGGTTACACGCTCTCCTTCCCGACCGCAGATGCGGCCTACAGCGACAAGGTG
Source organism: uncultured delta proteobacterium (assembly GCA_903912275.1). Lineage (GTDB taxonomy): Bacteria > Myxococcota_A > Bradymonadia > REDH01 > REDH01 > CAIWGR01. The sequence goes on along the minus strand of CAIWGR010000542.1, from coordinate 2,675 downwards.
GCCGACGACCGTGTGGAGGAGTCGGAGGCCGGCGTTGGCATGCGCCTTTCGCTCCAGCCAACCCTCCAGATCAAGCTCGCGCCCGTGATCGCGCGCCACACCACCTCGGTCTTCTGGCACGCCCTCGGCGGATTCCGCGGTCCGTACGTGCATGAGCGCCTCTACGACCAGCTCCAACGGACGGACGGCGACGGGATGCTGGTCCACAAATCCCTCCTCGCCTACCAGTTGTGGGACGGTCCCGGCGACGCGATGGCCCTGCTGGGCGGCTACCCAGAGTATGTAGAGAGCTTCGAGAGCGGGACGAGCCGTCAGCGGGTGGGAGCGCTCGCTGTGTTGGTTCCCTCCGAGACACTCGCCGGCTTCCATCGCCCGCGCCTCTATGTTCAGGGCGGCACCAACCTCACAGACCGAAACCGCGAGGGTGAGGTGTTCGTCGAGGGCGGCCTTGGCGTCGACCTCTGGTTCGCCGAGCAGGACTAGAAGGTGGCCTTGGGCGCCGGGTTTCATGTGACCCAAAGGTCAACGCGTACCTGCCCAGGGCGCAACCCTGGGGATGGGATGGTGGGCATGCATCGGGGACAGGGACGGTGGGTATGGACGCGCTCTGAAGGAGCGGTGCATCGTTCGCCACTTTCTGCACCATACCCCGCAACAACCGCCGACAGACGACGATAACTTCAGAGTCCAAGACTCCGAGGTCTCGTTTGCCACGCCGCCGTCCACATCTCCTCCCCGCCGTTGCGCCGTTGTATCCGATCGAGTCGCGCGTCATGTCCTTGCTGCGCGCGTGCGAGGTGCCGGGCTCCGCACGGGAGCAGCATCCGCGGCCGCGGCACACCCTCTTCATCGACCTCTTCGTCGATGCCCAGAGCCCGCTCTCGCCGGTCTGGGGGCCGCTCCGTGCGCTGCTCGCGGGTCGTCAGATTGCGGTGGAGGTGGAGTCGGGCGCGCTCTCCGAGGAGAAGCTCCGCTACCACATCGCCAAGTCGCTGCTGGCGACCGAGGCGGGTCGGCGCGGCGCGCTCGTTGTGATCTGTCGTAAGGCACCCTGGCGCCGCTTGCGCGAGTTCGAGGCGCAGGAGGTCGAGCCCGGCATCTGGCGCCTCCCGACAGATTCACGGACCGTCGCCTACCTGATGGTACCGGAGCTCGTGGGCATGGGTCCGGGACGGTCGGTGATTCGGCTGCTGTTTGCGACCTCCGACCCAAAGGAGGCGGCGGCCCGCAAGCACCACCTCTTGACCGACCCCGACATGCCGAGCGATATCAAGAATGCTGTTTGGAACTTCTTCAAGACGAGGGAGGTCGTCATGGGATACGAAGAATTGGCCCACCTGGGCATGGTGGAGTTTCACGAGGCCTCGATGCGTATGGGCGAGGAGCGGGGCGAGAAGCGGGGCCGGCAAGTGGGCGAGCAGCGCGGCATGCTGCGCGCTGCGCTCACAATTGCGAAGAAGTTGCTCCCCTCTCACGAGGTAGAGCAGCTCAAGGCGCTGCCTCCCGAACAGGCGCTCAAGGCGCTCACCAAGCGGCTGCAGGCGCGATAACGAGCAGTTCGGCGAGGCGACGTCAGGTCTGCAGCGTCGGTTTCGAACGGCCTAGTGGAACGCGATGTTGTCGGCCTGGACCGCTCTCCAGTCGGTGACCATGCGAGCATGCCTCCGATGGGCCGATGCGACGGCGGCAGCGTCGGCTCTGTCCACCTCAAAGAGCAGGTCCTCCAGCAAGAAATCCTCCGCGAGACCGGCGGGCAGGGCTGGGTCTGCCAACATCTGGTGCACTGCCGCCAGGTAGTCGGATTCTTCGTCCCAGTGGACGCAAAAGCGGAGCGCCGCGGTGCCCGGCTGCAGGGGCAGTTCGCGTGCGACCACGATGAGGGCATAGCCGGCCATGCCGAGCCGGACGAACCACGACCCGGTTACAGGTCCGGGTATGAGGAGCGAGGCGATCTCTTCGAGCAGCTCCGCGGGCCGCTCGACGCAGAGCAGGCACATTCTGACCTCGCCGTGAAGCAAGGCCCTCATGTCCACCCGGAGGGCAGCATCGATGAGCTGGAAGAACTCATCGCCCGTCAGGTCTGCGCGGCGGACTTTCAGGGCGACCGAGCGACCGGCGAAGAAGGAGCGGAAGGGGCTCCACATGGCGAAACTGGGCGCCTCGTCTCGGACGAAGTAGTCAAAGGCGGGCGGCACATACTTCTTGGGCTTCCTGGGCTTCTTGTTCGACATGGAGTGCTGCCTTGGCTTCATGAAGAAAGGGTGGGTTCTACTTCCGGGCGCCTGCGACGGCGGCGATGATGGCGGCAGGGTCGCGCTGCAAGCGGAGCTCGGCGATGCGCTCAGGCGGCAGGTGGGCAGCGGCCGCGGCGAGGAGCTCTTCGACGGCCTTGTCGACACCCTGCGCAACGCCCTGCGCGACACCCTCCTTGACAGCGTCGGCTCGCTGCTCGGCGAGGATACGCGGCGTCTGGCGGTCGAGCTCTGCCAAGAGGTCGTGCCAGATGGGAAGTTCACTGAAATGGCTGCGGGCTTCGTCCAACATGTAGGTGCTCCTTATGGCGTCAATGCGCAGGTGCTCAGGGATGGTGGTGTCGCGGGCAACCGCGAATAATCGTTGTAGATGCTCGGCGTGCGGAGGTTTTGCAACAGCAAATCGGAGGCAGCTGTTGCCCG
>CAIWGR010000541.1 GCA_903912275.1 uncultured delta proteobacterium | reverse complement strand
CGATGGCCCGCTCGGGGGAGACGCCGTTGATGGTGGCGACCTCGAGGAGTGCGTAGAAGCGCTCGCCCTCTTTGGGTGGCCGGATGCGTCCGTGGACGGTGTCGCCTTTGCGGAGGTTGAGCCGCCTGATCTGGGAGGGGCTCACATAGACGTCGTAGGGACAGGGGAGGTAGTTGTGCTGCTCGCTCCGGAGGAAGCCGAAGCCCTCTTCGTGGACATCGAGGCAGCCCTCGCCGAACTGCTCGACGTCGGGACTGTCGAAGGAGCGAGCGATGGCCAAGAGCAGGTCGGCCCGCCTCAGGCCCTGAGGTTCGGCGAGCTGGAGGCTGGTGGCAACGGCCGTGAGTTCCTCCGTGGAGCGCCGCTGCAGCCGGCCGAAGGAGAGTTTGTACCGACCGGCCTCGTTCGCTTCGAGGAGGCCGGATTCACTGCCAATGAGGAGCGCTTGTCTCATTCGGTTCCGCGTGGTGGCTGCAGTCGCGTCCGCGGTGAGGCGTCTTTGAACTGCGCAGGCTGCTAAACTTTTTAGGTGGTCTGCGGATACCCTTCGACCTCGCGGATGCAAGGCGCTGGCATACGCGGCCCACCCATTGTCGTGGGGGGTCGTTTGTTGCCACCCCCGACGACGGAGGCAGGGTGTTGGTGGGGGTGTCGCCGACCGTTCCGTCGGGAAGACGGAACGGTCGGCGGCGAGAGCCGGGCAAACTTGGGGAAGCGCACGATCCAGTTCTCACGGGGAAGGCACTCAAGAGGCGTGCCAGACTCGGTCCGGAGAGGACAAATTGTTGGCAGGGAGGCAGGTGTCGGGAACGACACCCCCTGCTGCTCTTGGAGCGCGGGCACGGCCGGCAGCGGCGCGACGGCCTGACTACGGCTTGAGACAGCCCGCTGAACCTGCTACCGACCTCGCAGCCACAGCTCTCCGCTTTGGGCGGGGTCGCTAGGCGCCCTTTTCTACCAATCTCGCAGCGCCCTCGCCGGCGAAGTGAACCCATTGCCCTTCTGCCGACCAGCCGCCATCCCGACGCTCCGCCGCCTACGCGGTGTTGCGAAGCCCCTATGGGCACCGGGCGGAGCGTCGTCAGAACATCAGGCAGCGCCCGCGTATGCGGGAGGCTGCATGGGCTTTGGGTTCAGTTCGCTTTCGGGGAGGCTCGTGCACCCAGTTTGTGACCATGGCCAACGTCCTGTTGATGAATACCTCCGCGCAAGAGACGCGGGTTGCCGTTCTGGAGAACGGCTCCATCTCCGAGTTCTACCTGGAGCGGCGCCGTAAACGGGGCGTTGTCGGCAACATCTACAAGGCGCGGGTCCTCCGGGTGCTCCCCGGCATGGAGGCTGCCTTTGTGGACATCGGCATGGAGAAGGCGGCCTTCCTCCATGTGGACGATGTGTACGACCAGCACGCCGCCCTCGAAGAGAGCGACGACGAGTCGGAGTCGATGCCCAAGCGGCGCGGTCCGCCTAAACCTATCGAAAAACTGATTCGCGAGGGTCAGGATCTCATCGTTCAGGTGGTCAAGGACCCGATTGGCACCAAGGGTGCCCGTGTTACCTGCCATGTGAGCCTTCCTGGCCGCCACCTGGTCTTCATGCCGACGGTCGACCACCTCGGCATCTCGCGCCAGATTGTCTCGGACAAGGAGCGCAAGCGGCTGCGTGAGCTGGCCAACGAGATGCGGCCCAAGGGGAGCGGCTTCATCGTTCGGACAGCCTCGGAGGGTGTTCCCAGCGAGCTGCTGAAGCAGGACATGGGCTTCCTCAT
>CAIWGR010000540.1 GCA_903912275.1 uncultured delta proteobacterium | reverse complement strand
GGGCAGTCGCTCGGGCTGCTGCCGCGGGGCTGCGCAGGGCAGAGGCCGGAGCGGCTGGCGACCCAGCAGGTGGCGCTGCCGGAGCCTTCGCCGGAGCCGCTGTTGGAGCCTTCACCGGAGCCGTCAGCAGAGCCCGCGCCTGCACTTTCTGTCACCTGCGACGCGCCGCCCTGAGAGCAGGCCGCGAAGAGTACCGCCCCTAGGGAGATGAGCGTGCGAGAGATGGGGTGCATGGTGCTTCAGCCCGAGCGTGGGCAAGGTTACGGGAGCCTTTCTGCCGCGCAGTTCGATGTTGTCAAGGCAGCACGCCGCTCGGGTCGGGGACGGGGAGCGACCCGAAGGCGACATCTTCTGCATTGTCGGAGAACTGCTCACCGCGGAGATGCTCTCGGACGAAGGCGGCGCCGTCGCCGGCGACCTGGAAGGAGAGTCCTACGGCGTTGCCGGAGATGGTGGCGCCTTCGATGTCGAAGAGGGCGCCGTCGCCTGCAACTTGGAGCCCGCATTGAGCGTTGTCGAGCAGGGAGATGGTGGCGCCTGTGAAGCGGGCCTCGTCGTAGATGCCGAGCGCTGTTCCGAAGTCGTTCAAGGGGGCGATGCGGCGGCGGGTCCCCTCGATGGCGAGGTCGTTGGCGGTAACGGTGGTGCCTGCGTCGATGGCGAGGATGGCGAGGTCGTGGTTGTCTTGCAGCAGTGCCGTGGAGAGGGTGAGTCGGGCGCCGCGTGTGACCTCGATGGCCCGTCCGTTGAGGCCGGTGGCGAGATCGGGGGCGGTCTCTTCGATGAGGAGGTTGGTGAGGGCGAGCGCGGAGCCGGCGCCGGTGGTGAGGATGCCGAGGTTGTCGATGCCGGAGAGGGTGGCGCGGTCGAGGGTGACGGAGGCGCCATCGGAGCTGAGGAGGCCAACCGTGTCTGGGGCGTAGGGGCCGGGGGTGATCACGAGGTCGGTTCCTTGGAATGTGGAGCCTGGGTCGCGGACGTAGAGGCCGGCGACAAGGCTGCGGGCAAGCCGGATGCGCTCGCCCGTCACGGCGCCACCATCGCGCACGCCGAGGCCGACGCCGATTGGCAGGCCGGCGTTGGGGGCGCGGGTATCGACGATGGTGAGGTCGGAGGCCTGGAGGCTGGCGCCCCTGCCGGCGACCAGGATGGCCGCCTCGTGGTTGCCGCGGAGGTAGGCGCGGCGGACGGAGCCGGTGCCGGAGTCGAAGGCCTCAAGGCCGAGGCCGAGCCGGTTGTCGGAGCGTCGGGGGGCGGTCTCTTCGATGAGCGCGTCGGTGAGTTCGAGCCGGCTCCCTAGGTCGGAGACGCGGGCGCCACCCTGGCGGTTGCGCCGGAAGATCGTACTGCTCACAGCAGCGCGGCCGCCGTCGAAGGCGATGAGCCCGTCTCCGAAGTCGCCGTCGCTCCGCTGCGGTTGCGTATCTTCGATCACGGCCTCCGAGAGGGTGAGGCTGGCCTCGGCACCGATGCTCAGGCCTGTGCGGTAATTTTGCCGGATGACGGTGCGCCGCAGCGCGGCGACCGCGCCATTGGTCATCGAGACGCCCTGGCCAAAGGCATCGTCGAGGGCCTGCGGCTGCGTCTCTTCGACGAGGAGGTCTGCGGCGTCGAGGATGCCCGCGTCACAGTACATCGCAGCTCCTGCGGCGCGATGGATCACCAGGTCGTGCAGGGTCGCTGCGGCATGGTTCACAACCGCCAATCCGCTTCCGCCCGTGGAGCGGGGATTTGGCGCCATGTCGTGGAGGTAGAGGTGGTCGGCGGTGAGCGTCGTGCCGTCATCGGAGACGAGGAGGCCGACCAGGTCGGCGCCCGCGAGGTCGAGCTCCGAGAGGGTGACCTGCGCCCCGGCGGTGAACTCGATGCCGCGGCCAGCGAAGCCATCGCTCGCGCGGGGCCGCACGCCGGCGACGCGGATGCGGCGGAGATCGACGGCCTGTTGGGCGTTGCCAACAATGGCGTGTTGGCGGGTGTCGCGCAGCTCGAGGTCGGAGAGCAGGTGGGGCTGCTGGAGGGTGCCGCGGATCCAGACGCCAGGGCGCTCGCCCGTGATGGTGAGGTTGGCGAGGGCGGTGGGGGCACCGGAGGCGAGGTCGACGACGCCGGCGTTGTCGGAGGGCTGGTCGGCGGAGAGGGTGGTGCCGGTGACGCAGGCGCCGACAAGTGCGACGCTGCGGTCGAGTCGGACGGGCGTGTTGTAGGTTCCGAGCGCGAGGGCGACGAGGCCGGTCTGGGCGGCACGGAGTGCGGCAGCGCTGAGCGGGCGGGGGCTCAGCCGGGTGCCGGCGCCGTCTGCTGCAGCGTCTGCGGAGGCGTAGACGATGGGGCCGGTGAAGGCCGGCGCGAGGGCGCGGAGGGTGGCCTCGTCGGGCCACCGATCGGCTGCAGCGGGGCAGGCGGTGCCGAGCGGCTGGCAGGCTGGGGAGCCGACGCGGGCGTAGGTGCCGGCAGGGCAGTCGGCGGGGAGCGGTGACGGCTCGCAGCGGTTGAACTGCGGCAGCCCTTCGGGCGGGTTTTCTGCGCCGGAGCCGTCGGTGAGGGCCGGCACCGCGGACCATCCGGCAGGGCAGTCCCAGTCGGGGAGGTGGGGCTGGCAGGTGCCGGTGCCGGGCGCAAAACCGGAGCCTTCAAAGATGCGGCCGCTCGGGCAGTCGCTCGGGCTGCTGCCGCGGGGCTGCGCAGGGCAGAGGCCGGAGCGGCTGGCGACCCAGCAGGTGGCGCTGCCGGAGCCTTCGCCGGAGCCGCTGCCGCTTCCTTCCGCGATATCGGCGGTCTGTTCTGAGTCGTCACAGCCGACGCAAAGGAGCGCCACAAACAGCGCGCAGATGGTGCTCAGCCTGCTGCGGTTTTCGCGCCTCATTCCGTTCTCCCGTCGGCCTCGTAGGGGTTCCAATGGGGCACAAATTGCCGCGGCGGCGGCGGGGTTGTCAAGCGTCCGGCGGCGGAGCTGTTCGGCGCTGCTATGGGGTCGGGAGATCAGACATGAGGCTCGTCGGGTCGGGCAGTTCGATGGCAGAGAGGGCGACATCCTGCCCGTTGCCGTCATACTGTTCGTTCTGCAGCGCCTGCTGCAGCGCCTCGAGGCCAATGTTGTCGGCCTGCAGGTTGGCGCCGACCTCGCTGCCCGAGAGCCTCACGCGGTCGAGCGAGAGCGAAACGCCGGTTCCGGCGATCTGCAGGGCGCAACGCCTGTTGCGGAGCAGCGCGATGTCGTCACCGCGGAGCGTGGCCTGGTTGTAGAGGCCAAGGCCGATGCCGAAGCGGCCGTCGCCCGGGTGGGGGGCTGTGTCAGCGATGGCGACCCGATGAAGTTCCGCGTCGGTGGCAGCATCCGTTACGATGAGGGCGAGGCCTTTGTTGTCGCGCAGGATCAGATTGGAGAGGGTCGCTGCCGCGCCGTCTTGGAGCGAGATGCCGTGGCCAAGGAGGCCGGTGCGGGGTTGCGGCGCGGTGGCCTCGACGAGCAGACGGTCTGCGGTGAAGCGGGTGGCGTTGCCGGAGACAAAGAGGGCAAGCTCGTGGCTCTCGCGGAGCACTGCGTCTGCGATGGCGAGCTCGGCTCCGCCGGAGAGTTCGATGGCGCGTCCTGCGCGGCCGTCGGTCGTGCGCGGTTGTGTCTGTTCGACGAGCAGGCGGTCGAGTCGCACCTGAGAGCCGGCATCGCGGAGGTCGACGGCGACTTCGTGGTTGTTGTCGAGGTGGAGGTCGGTCGCCGTGAGCCGGCCTCCCGCTGCGACATGGATGGCCTGTCCTTGTCGGTCGTCGAGGCCGCGAGAGAGGGTGTTCCAGATGCGCAGACGGCGCAGGTCTGCAGCGGAGCCGGCTTCGGCGACGAGGAGGGCGAGTCCGTGGTTTCGTGCGAGGAGGAGGTCGCTTCCCGTCACCGTGGCCCCGTCGCGTGTGAGCAGGCCGCCGCTCGTCGTACTGAGGCTGCGGGACGGCGCGCTATCGGCCACCGTGAGCCGGTCAAGTCGGAGGGTCGTGCCCGCGCCGACAACCTCGATACCGAAGGCGATGTTGTCGCGGAACAGCGCCTGTTCAAGCGTGGCCGATGCACCTGATTGGAGCCGCAGGCCTCCCCCGGAAGAGCTGGTATCGGTTGCAAGTCGGGTCTCGTCCACCTGCAGTCGGCTGGCGACCAGGCGCGAGCCGGAGTCGGAGACGTAGAGTCCAAGTTCATGGTTGCCGCGCACGAGTGTGTCGCGGAGGTCGGCCTGGGCGCCACCCTTGAGTTCGAGGCCGCGGCCGAGGAGGCTGCGGGGGTTGGCGAGGGTGCGGAGGACGACGAGTCGGTCTGCGTCGAGCGTTGCGCCCTCCCCGCTCAGGCTGACGCCGACCTCGGTGTTGTCGCGGAGGAGGGCGCCCTGGAGCTGCGCGGTGGCACCTGCGTTCACCACGAGCCCCCTACCGAAGGCACGATCGGTGGCGCGGGGCAGTGTCTGTTGGACAACGAGGTCGGTCGCCTCGATGGTCGTGCCGGCGCCGCTGATGACAACGCCGACCTCGCTGGCCCGCTCCACGACCAGGCCCTCTGCAACGAGTCTGGCGCCGTTCTGAACCTCCACGCCGCGACCGAGTGTCTGGGTGGAGGGCCGGGGCAAGAGGTCGTGGACGCGCAGGTGATGGGCGTGGATGAGCTGCGGGCTGCTGGCGATGAGGCCGTAGACCGGTGTTTCGGCGATGGTGACGGCCTCGATTTCGTGTGGCGCAGCGACCTCGCCGTGAACCCAGATGCCGGGGCGCGCTCCCGTGATGGTGAGGTTGCTCACGGCCACGGCGCCGCTGGGGGAGATGTCGACAACGCCGAGCGTTTCGCTGGCCTGGGAGGTGGTGAGGGTTGTGGCGTCGACGCAGCTCCCGAGCAGGGCGACATGACGGTCAAGGCGAACGGCGCCGGTATGCGTTCCTATGGAGAGGGCGAGGATGCCGTCCTGCGCGGCGCGGACCGCGGCAGCAGACAGGAGGCGTGGGCTCTCGCGCGTTCCAGTACCATCGGCAGCGGCATCGGGGCTGATGTAGAGGATGGGACCGGTGAATCCGGGTGCGAGGGCGCGCAGGGTGGCCTCGTCGTGCCAGCGCTCTCCAACCGGCGGGCAGGCGGCGCCCATGCGCTGGCACCTGTCCGTGCCCGGCAGGGCGATGAATCCTGAAGGACAGTCGGCGGGCGGCTCAGCGGGCAGCTCACAGCGGGTGAGGGAGGCCAGCTCGGCGGGAAGCGGGGTGCCGCTGCCCTCCTGGAGCGCAGGCAGGCGCGTCCAGCCATCGGCGCAGGTCGTGTCGAAATTTTGGACGGCGCAGAGCGCTGTTCCCTGCGCCAGACTGGGGTCTTGCAGGAGCGGGCCAGGGCAGGCAGCGGCGGCGAGGCCGCGGGGTTGTGCGGGGCAGAAGCCAGCGCCGGTCTCGAACCAACAGGGGGCGCTGGCGGAGCCTTCGCCGGAGCCGCTTCCAGCTCCGCTTCCAGCCTCGTCGATAAGGCCCTGTTCCGGGCCATCGCAACCGACACAAAGAAGCGCCACAATCAGCGCACAGATGGTGCTCAGCCTGCTGCGGTTTCCGCGCCTCATTCCGTTCTCCCGTCGGCCTCGTAGGGGTTCAAGCGGGGAGCGGTTTGCCGCGGCGGCGGCGGCGATGTCAAGCCTCAGGTGGCGGGGGAGTTCGACGTCACGGAGAGGCACCGGGTTCGCCGCCGTCCGGGACAGGCAGGTCGAGGAAGACCAGGTCTTGGCCGTTTCCGACGAAGCGCTCGTTGCGAAGGGCGCTGCTGAGTCTCTCTCCGACGAGGCCTGCGACCTGGAGGTTGGCGCCCACCTGGTTGCGTGCGATCAGGGCGCCATCAATGTCGAAGGAGGTGAGGTCGCTCACCGCTTGGAGACCACAGAGCGCGTTGTCTTGGAGCGTGAGGTTGGTGGCGGTGGTCTGTGAGCCGCGGTAGAGGACGAGGCCGCTGCCGAACCTGCCATCCCGCGCCGATGGGAGCGTGCGTTCGATGATGATGGAGCGGAGCTCGGCCACGGTCCCCTCGGACTGGATGAGCAGGCCGTGGGCATGGTTGCTGCGGAAGAGGGTGTCGCTGAGTGAGAGCGCTACACCCTGAAGCGCGGTCATGCCCACGCCGTAGGCGCTGTCTGCGGCTCTGGGCGCGGTCTCTTGGATACGGAGCCGGCCTCCGGTGAAGCGGGTGCCGACACCGCTGGCAAAGAGGCCCAGGTCGTGGTTTCGCCAGACGAGCGCATCTGTGACCGTGAGTTGCGCCCCCTCCTGCACATTGATGCCGCGCCCGAACAGGCCATCGGCGCTGCGCGGGAGGGTGCGGGCAATCACGGCGCGGGCGAGGTCGACACGGGTGCCGGTTCCATCTGCGAAGAGGCCCATGTCTCTGTTGTCGGTAACCCAGAGGTCGCGAAGGTCGGCGGTGGCGCCACCCTGAAAGCCGAGGCCGCGACCGCCCAGCCCGTTTGCTTCGAGAGCACCCGTGCCCACGATGAGCAGGCGGTCGCCGGTGACGGTGGTCTCGGCGGCGTCTGCGACGATGCCATGCTCTAGGTTGGAGCGGATGGCGATGTTTCTCAAGGTCACATGCGCGCCCACGAAGGCGCCCACGCCTGCGCCGAGGAGGCCGTTGCTGAGCGAAGCACGGGTGGATTCGATGGCGGTGGAATCCAGGTCGAGGGTTGCCTCCTCGGCGGCAGCGATCCCGTACTCTCGGTTGCGCAGCAGGAGCGACTGGGCGAGCGTGGCGCTGCCGCCGAACTGTACGGATACCCCTCTGCCGTAGTTGCGTGTGACGGGGCTGGCTTGCGTATCGGCAACGAGGAGCTCTGAGGCCGTGACGGAGCTGCCCGCGCCATCTACCGAGATGCCAAACTCGTGGGCTTGGAGGATCGTCGCCTTGTCGAGATGGGCCGATCCGCCGGCCTCGACGCTCAGACCCCAACCCATCGTGCCGTCGCTGGGACGCGGCGCGACGCGCTCGACGGCGAGCTGGTGCGCATCGAGCTGGCTGCCGGCGCCGGCTACGCGGATGCCCCGCTCGGAGCAGTCGCGCATCAGCACAGTGTCGAGCGTGGCTATGGCTCCCAGCTCCACGCCGAGACCCCACCCTGTGGGGGGCTGAGAGGAGGAGATTGCGACGCGGTCGACGAGGATTCTGGCTCCGTCGAAGGTGGCTCCGCGACTGACGTAGAGCGCTGAATCATTGACACGCCGGACCAGCGCATCGCGCAGGGTGAGGGAGGCGCCGACTTCGGCGGCAACCCCCATCGACCGACCCGAGCCGGTAGCCGAGGGCTGGGTATCTTCGACCAGCAGATCTTCGATGGTGAGCTGGGTGCCAGCATCGGCCATCACAACTGCGATTTCCATGGCGCGACGGATGACGGCAGCCGTGATCGTGAGCTGGCTGCTGGCGTTTACCTGCAGTGCGCGGCCACGCTTTCGGTCGGAGGGTGTGGCCTGCATGTCGGTCGCAAAGAGGTCGCGGAGCTCGGCGCGGGTGCCCTCGGTGACGAAGAGGCCGCGGCCCTGCAGGGCGTGGAGGCGGAGCGCGTGGAGGCTGTGAAGGGCCTCGGTGATGCCGGACAGCGGCGCGCCGATGACCATCCCCATGCGTTCGCCTTCGAGCCGGATCTGGGCGACCGTGACGGGGACCTCGGAGCGGATCTCGACGATCGCGGTGGTCTCGCTCGTCGTGGGCGCGTGGAGCAGGGTGGCGGAGGCGCAGGCGCCGACCAGTGCGACCGCGCGGTCGAGCAGCAGTGCTGTATCGTAACGGCCGACAGCGGCGGCGATGATGCCGCCCTCCGCGCGGGCGACCAGCGCATCGTCGAGCAGGCAGGGCTCCGCGCGGGTGCAGGGCGCCGCTGCGAGGCCGTCGGGGGCGGCGTAGAAGATGGCGCCTGCCATGCCAGGTGCCTCGTCGCGGATGGCGGCCTCGTCGTGCCAGCGCTCGGCGAGCGAGGGGCAGCTGGCGCCGAACGGAGCACAGGCCGGGTGGAGCGGCGAGGCGACCTCTTCGGGGCCGCAATCTTCGGCCACGGCGGGGGGCTCGCAGCGGTCGAAGTCGTCGATGTCGACTGGGGCGCCGCTGCCCATCACGGGGACCGCAGACCAGCCTTCGGGGCAGTCCCAGTCGCGCAGCGCAGGCAGGCAGACGCCGGAGGTACCGGGGAGGTCATTGGGGCGGGCGATGCGCCCGCTCGCGCAGTCTGCGGCGATGCTACCGCGCGGCTCCTCGGGGCAGAGGCCGCTGCCCTCTTCGAACCAGCAGGCGGGCGAGGCCGAGCCTTCTGCGCCGGAGCCCTCCGCGCCGGAGCCCTGGCCCGAACCATCGACAGCCTGCGGCCCGCTCTCGCCCTCATCGCAGCCCATCGAAAGAAGCAGTGCGAGCGAAAAGGCTCTTCGTATCCACATGTGACCGCGCATGTTTCCCCCAACCCTGATTTTCTTGTTGGGCCACAGTGGGCCCGAGATCTCAAGCAAATTGCGTGGTCTGCTCGGCCGTTTTTGTGGCGCTTCCGCCGTATCGCGTTAGCATGGGCTCCTACCGAGGGCGGGGCGTCTGAAGATGCGGAGCCCGACGGAGATTGCGCAGGTGGGAGGGACGATGGGTCAGCAATGTGGTGCAGCAGAGATCCGGCGACGCAGTGTGGGGCAGTGCCGCAGCAATGCGCTCGCGCGCCTGACGGCGCAGCTTTCACTGGCGGTGGTGTTTTCCAGCGCGCTCGGCGGTTGCTCTGGCGACGCGCGGTCGGCCACCCCCGCACCGGCTGCGGCCATCGAAGCCCACGACGGCTCCGCGGCGCCCGTTGCGCCACCCGTAGCGGCGCCCCCTGCGCCTGCGCCCGTCTGGACCGAGAGCGGGCCGCTGACGCCTGAGGCCAAGGAGATTCTCCGCTCCATTGTCGCCGATCCGGCGCCGCCGGCGCTCGTGCTAGGCTCCCACTACTGGGTCTCCAACGAGTCGGCCCACGATGTGTGGCGCGAGACGATCGGCAAGCTCGGCGGTGCACTCGCCGGCGTTGGTACAGACCAGCTCTACCTGCTCGCTGGCTGGCAGGAGCCGTCGCTTCTGCTCGCGCTCGACTTCGATGCCGAGGTGGTGCGGGTGCATGAGCTCTACGGCATCGCCTTTGCGAAGGCCGAGACGCCGGAGGCCTTCCTGCAGCTCTGGCGCGATGCGGCGCAGGATGCAGGGTCGTGGGACGAGCTGCTCGCCGCGGGCAGCGCAGACGAAGCGGTGCAGAAGCGGCAGCACCGGACGCTCGACGTGGCGGGGAACATCATCTCGGCGCGGCTGGGTCAGGTGAAGCGCCGGTATGCGAAGCTCGGCATCCCCTGCTTCCTGACCGACGCGGCGCAGTATGCGAAGGTTCGGACGCTCTGGCAGGAGGGCCGCGTGGTCGCGCTCCGCGGAGACCTCACAGCAACCTCGGCCATGCTGACGGCGGCCGCAGCGATGCGGAAGCTGGGCGTGCCGCTCCGCACCCTCTACCTCTCCAACGCGGAGAAGTATTTCGACTACAGCCCGGACTTCCGCGCCAACATCATCGCCCAGCCCTTCGACGACAAGTCGCTCATTCTGCGCACCCGCCACTCGCCGCGGATGGGCGCCGTGGAGGGCGATGTCTATCACTACAACACCCAGACGGGCGCCAACTTCGTCGCCTGGATGAGGGATTCGACCATCCCAACCTCCTTTGCGCTCCTCAAGCGGCGGGTGGAAGAGACGCCGCCCGGCAAGAGCCACATCGATGCCCTCCCCGCCGCGCCCGTCGCGCCCGCAAGTCCGACCAAACCATGACCCAGCGCCCGCTTCGAATGACTGCACGCACCACCCTCCCCTCTGCCGCAGCGTGGGGAACGCTGCTGCTGCTCGGGCTTCAGGTGGGCTGCTCCCCCGGCGTAGGTGAAAAACCGACGCCCGAAGTCACAAAGGCGCCCAAAGTGACTCCGCCGGTTGCGGTCGGCTCCGGCTCTGGAGCGGTCGTTGCGCCGGTCGCCGAGAAGGTTGCGGCAGGGCCGCCGGGCGTTGATGCACCAGCGGTTATCGACTGTGGCGCGACGCCCGCAGACATGGCCTGCGTGCCAGGTGGTTGGCATCCGCGCGGCGTCGACGAAGATCGTGACGGCTGCGAACAGGCCGACGAGCCGACGTCGGGGCCGGCCTCGACGCCCAGCGCGATGGTCTGGAACCAGAGCTTCTGGATGGACAAATACGAGGTGACCATCAGCGACTACGGCCAGTGCATGCGGTCGGGAAAATGTCCGGTCGCAGCGCCGCTCTATCAGGATTTCAGCGACCCCAAGCAGCCCATGACCGGTGGTAGCTGGTATGACGCGGCAGCCTACTGCTCTTGGCGTGGCAAGCGGCTCCCGACCGAGGCCGAGTTCGAGTTTGCGGCACGGGGGCCAGAGGGCGACAAGACGCCGTTCGGCAACGACCTCGTGAGCTGCGACAACGCGGTGGTGATGGATGCGCGGGGCCGCAGCTGCGGCACCAACAAGCGGGGCTCGCACCCGGAGAAGGGCAAGGTGCTGCTGGTCGGCTCGCGGGCCCCGGGCCGCTACGGCATCTTCGACCTCGTGGGCAACGCGGAGGAGTGGGTCGCCGACTGGTGGAGCCCCTCGTGGAGCTCGTGCGGTGAGGCCTGCCTCGGCATCAACCCCAAGGGTCCATGTGGCGGTGGTGCGACGCCGTGCAAGGGCCACACAAACAAGACCGTCCGTGGCGGCTCGTGGTACTGGGGCCCCGAGTGCGCAACCGGCGTTCGCCGCCGACGCTACGCGCCGAACAACCACCCTGCGCATCACTTCGGCTTCCGCTGTGCGGCCGATGCTGGCAGCGCTGTGAAGCTGCCGAACGGCAAGACGAACTAGGCCTTCGACGCGGCGCGGGCGCGGAGGCGCTCGAGCAGGGCGTGGCCGCCCCAGGCGCCGAGAAAGAGCAGTAGCCCGAGCATGGGCAGCAGCCGCTGCGCGAGGCCGGCCTCGGCGTCGGTCGCGGCCTGGTAGAGGGAGCTCACGACCACGATGAGGCTCGCCGTGAGATAGGCGATGGGAAGCCAAGGGAAGCCGATGAGGACCAGGCCGGTGCGGTCCTGTTCGGGCCTGCGCAACAGGCGAAAGAGGCCGATGACGGAGAGCGAGCCGAGCAGCATCATTGCCAGGCTGGTGAGGGCGACGAGGTCTTCGAAGCGGCCCGAAAGCACGAGAATCGAGGCGGCAAAGAACTGGACGACGAGGGCGCGGACAGGGGTTCCGAGCTTGGGGTCGAACTTGGCCAGCCAGCGGGGCGCGAGGCCGTCGGCAGCGGCGGCGGCGGCGACGCGGGCGCCGGCAAGGACGCAGCCGTTCAGCGAGCCGATGAGGGCGGTGGCGATGAGGGCGGCCATGAGCAGCCGCGAGCCGTCGCCGAAGAGGGCGGCCGAGACGGCGGTGCCGGCTTCCGAGGTGGAGCGGAGGCCCTCCAGGCCGAGGACCGATACAAAGCCTGCGCACATGAGGAGATAGAGCGCTGTGATGACCAGCGTGCCGACGATCAGGCTGAAGGGGATGTTGCGCTTGGGGTCCTTGATCTCGCCGCCGACGTAGGCGACCGCGTTCCAGCCGGAGTAGGCAAAGTAGACGGAAGAGGCTGCCTTCACATAGCCGGCCATGGAGTCGGAGCGGGTGAGGTGGGCCGGCGCAAACGGAGCCGACCAGAGGTCGCCGGAGAAGACGGCGTAGAGCGCGCCCAGAAAGAGGAAGGCGAAGGGGACAACCGTGACGAGCACCTGCACGCGGGAGGAGAGGGTGGTTCCGACTGCGTTGATGATCGTGAGCGCGCCGATGAGGCTGATGGCGCCGAGCGAACGCCACGAGGGCGACCAGGCGAGGTGGTCGAAGATGGGGTCGGAAGAGATATTGAGGCCGGAATGGGAGGCGATCTCGGAAAACTGAAACTCAAAGAGCGGGACGGCGGTGGTGGCGATAGAGCCGACGAAGACGCCGAAAAACAGGAGCAGGCTGGCGGAGAAAGAGATGGAGGGGCCGAACGATTCGCGCAGAAAAACATAGTCTCCACCCG
>CAIWGR010000539.1 GCA_903912275.1 uncultured delta proteobacterium | reverse complement strand
CTCCTCCGAGATCTCGTCGACGACGGGCGACCAGGCGGGTGTCGGCACGGCGCACTGCTGCGCAGCCTGTGCCAGTTCATTCGCGACTGCCGACTGACACTGGCGCACGCCGGCGCGTGCCATGCACTGCTGCACCGCGCGCTCCATCTTGTGGCCCGGATCTGCGCGATCCACCTGCGCTGCGCAGCGGCTCATGCCGCCCGCAGAGGTCGCCTTCTGAAAGCAGCTCGAGGCCTGTTGCAGCGTCAGGCAGGGGTCGGCTGACGCCTTGTGTTTGAGCAGCGCGCGACCGGTGCGGTTGGCCTGCAGCGCCTCGTCGGTCATCACGATCACCACCCGCTCCGCCCGGCTTCCAAAGAGGTTGCTCGACTCGACCAGCGCGCCAACGCTGTCTTCGCCGTTGCCGCCGGAGGTGCGGGTCATGCCGCTCAGCCAGCGCTGAAAGGTGGCCTCGTTGGGCTGCGGCCGCTGCTTGGAGACCAGCTCTTCGTTGAAGGTGATGAGGCCCAGCGAGAGGTTTCGCATGCGGAAGCTGAACTGGTCGGCGAACTGCTGCACCGAGCTGCGGACGGCGTCCTGTTCGGTCGACATCGAGCCCGAGAGGTCGATGGCGAACATGATGTCGAGGGGCCTGTCGTCGTTCACGCCGAGGAAGGCGCTGATGGGCCGCGCGACCGACCCCTCGTAGAGTCGGAAGGCCTCCTTGCTCAGGCCGTTGACCCGCTCCTGGCGGCAGTCGGTCACGTTCACGTAGAGGTCGACGCTGTCGCGCCGCACCACGGTGTGGGTCACCTGCGCACTCATCCCCCGCTTGCTGGCGCGGGCGATGTCGCGCAGCGCGATGAAGCGGGCCTCTGCCTCTCCGCGGCGCGGCTGCGGCGGCGCGAGCGTCAGATAGCTCTCCCAGGCGTCCACGGTGTCGGCCTCCATCGCCTCGTTCCAGAGCGCCGTCTCGAGGTCGGTCGCCTCGGTGGCGTCGAGCGGGCAGGGCGAGGCGAGCAGGTAGAGCAGCAGCAGTCCGCCGGAGTCCTTCCGCTCTTTGGCCGCTGCGGCAAAGGCCTCTCGCTTGGCCGCGAAGGCCTCGGGCAGCCCAGGCCGATGGGCGAACGAGCTCCAGAGCTCGAGCACGTCGTCGTGGCTCAGCGGATGGCCCGCCAGGTAGCCGCCGATGGGCACCAGCAGGATCGTGTTGATGGCGGTCATCACCCGCGAAGGCCAGGGCTCGCTCGGGTGCGCCACAGCGAAGCGTTCGAGCGCCTCGATGCCGGCCCGCACGGCCTCTGCGAAGTTCAGTTCGACAATGGCCTCTTCGGCCGCCGCCACCTTGGGCGCTGCACCGGGCCAGCCCCGGTAGCTCGCGATGAACCGAACCCACTTGGTCTCCGTCGGCGACTGCTGCGCCTCGTCGTAGGCCAGCTCCAGCTCGAGCTTCCGCGTCGACAGATCGGCCTCGGAGCCGTCGACCGGGCGGTACCGCTCACGGAAGGCGCGCAGGTTCGCGACGCGGCGGCTTTCGAGCGCGTCGCGGAGCGCCAGCTTGAACTCCAGCACCCCCGCCTCCGCGACGAATCGTTCGGTCCCCGGGAAGCTG
>CAIWGR010000538.1 GCA_903912275.1 uncultured delta proteobacterium | reverse complement strand
CGTCCGAGGGACGGGTCATCTTCTCGGAGGCCAAGGGCTTCCTTGAGGCGGTCCGTGAGCGGGGCGGCGCGACCGTTGAGGCAGCCCACGACGCAGTGATGTCCGGCCTCGACCGTGACCGTCGCCGTGGGCGCGGGCTCTGGCTTGTCGGGGCGATGGTGCTGGCAGGGCTCGTCTGGCTCGTCCCGCTCGCCCTGCGCGCCGGCGTCGACAGCGCGGTGGCGTCGCTGCCGAAGTCGGTCGATACCCAGCTTGGCGACCTCGCCGCGATGGAGATCAGTCGGACCGGCCCGACGGTCGACGACCCGCGGGCCGCCGCCTTCGCACAGGAGGTGGTCGACAAACTGGTTGCCGCGCTGCCGCCGGAAGACAGGGAGTATGCCTTCAAGATTACGGTGGTGGAGAACCCCCAGGTGAACGCCTTCGCGCTGCCGGGTGGCCGCATGGCGCTGCTGACCGGTCTGCTCAAGCGGGCCGACAACGCCGACATGGTTGCGGCAGTGCTCGCGCATGAAATCTCCCATGTGACGAAGCGGCATGGCCTGCGCCACATGGCCCGGTCGCTCGGTGTGGTAGCGGGCCTGCAGCTGCTCCTCGGTGATGTCTCTGGGATCGCAGCGATTCTGGCGCAGGGTGCGACGCTGGCGGTCATCACCAACTACAGCCGTGAGCATGAGTCGGAGGCCGATGCAGAGGGGCTGAAGTTGCTCGCCAGAGCGGGGTTCGACCCTGCCGCGATGCCGGCCTTCTTCGAGAAGCTGAAGTCGCTCGATGCCTCCGAGATCCCCAAAGGGCTGGAGTGGATCTCCACCCACCCCGACCACGACAGCCGCATCGCAGCACTGCGGGCGTTGATTCCGTCGGCGGAGCGTGGCAAAGCGGCAGTCCTCAAGCACGGTTTTGCCGAGGCCAAGGCCGCGGTGAAGGGTGACTAGTCTTTGCGCATCGACCATCTCCCTCCGGAGTGAGACATGGAAGTAGAAGTCTGTAACCGCCCCTCCTTTGCCCACCTCCGGGCGAAGCTCTCGCCGGGCGAGGTCATCATCGCAGAGTCGGGTTCGATGGCCTCCATGACCTCGAACACCAATCTGCATGCGACCTGGAATGGGGGCTTCTTCACCGCCCTCATCCGCAAGATCTTCGGCGGCGAGAGTCTCTTCGTGAATGAGATTTCGTCGACCTCCGGGACGGCAGAGGTCATGCTTACGCAGTCGACGCCTGGCGACATGATTGCCATTGCGCTCAATGGCACGGAGATGTTCCTCGAGAGCGGCTCGTTTGTGGCCTGCACGCCCGGTGTGACGATGCGTGTCGGTTTCGCGGGGTTCGCCTCCATCTTCGGCGGCGAGGGATTCTTCCGGCTCAAGGTTGGCGGGCAAGGAACTGTCTGGATTGGCGGCTACGGCTCCATTGTGGCGCGCGAGCTGACCTCGGAGCTGACGATCGATTCAGGTCACCTCATCGCCTACGAGACGACGGTCTCGCTCGCGAGCGGGCTCGCCGGCGGCATCGTCTCCTCGGTGCTCAGCAAGGAGGGCATCGTCATGCGTGCGCGCGGACCCGGCCGGATCTACCTGCAGACGCGGAGCCTCGACGGCCTCGCGACCTGGACCAACCGCTTCCTTTTCTAAGTCGCCCGTCCCGCAGGAGGGAGCATGCAGATTGAATTGTTGTGCAGGACGGCCTCGACCGTCGCGAAGGTTACGCTCGGCGCCGGAGAATCGGTGACCTGCGAAGTTGGCTCGATGGTGGCGATGACGCCGCAGGTCGTTGTGGAGACAACCTCCAAGAGCCGCGGCGGCGGCATGATGGCGGGCATCCGTCGCGTCTTCTCGGGCGAGAACTTCTTTCTCAACCACTTTACCAGCAGCGTCGAAGGCGGCTCTGTCTACATCGCTCCGTCGCAGCTCGCCGACGTCTACCACCACGCCCTCCGCGGCGGCACGGTGGTGGTGCAGGGGAGCAGCTGGCTCGCCTCGAGCGCCGGCATCGAGATCGACACCACCTTCGCAGGGCTCGGCAATGCGCTCTTCAGCGGCGAGTCGATGTTCTGGGTGAAGTGCACAGGCACAGGCGACCTGCTCTTCAACAGCTTCGGGGCCATCTACCCCATCGATGTTGACGGCTCCTACGTGGTCGACACCGGCCACATCGTCGCCTTCGAAGAGACGCTCGCCTTCCAGATGACCAAGGCCTCCAGCAGCTTCATCGGCAGCTTCCTCGGCGGCGAGGGGCTCGTTTGCCGGTTCAATGGTCGCGGCCGTGTCTGGGTGCAGTCACACCAGCCCGACGCCTTCGGCCGGACCATCGGACCTCTCTTGCTTCCTCGCGACTGATCGGGCTTCGGAGAACAACCATGTCGAATCTACTTGTTTCGCGCATCGACGAGCGCCCCGATTTTCCGCTGCTTCGCGTCGCCTTGGAGCCCGGCCAGAAGGTCTTCGCTGAGCCTGGCGCGATGGTGACGATGACCTCCGGCGTGAAGCTGACTGCCGGCTTCCGCGGCGGCATCGGCGCAACGATCGGACGAGCGCTCGGCGGCGAGAGCCTTATCATGACCACCTATGCTGCGACCGAGTCCGGCGAAGTGACCTTTGCTCCGCCTTCGCTCGGCGACATCCAGCATGTGCGCCTCGATGGCTCCGGAACGGTGCTGGTGCAGCGCGGCGCCTTCCTCGCGCATGGCGAGGGCGTCGAAGTCTCCGCAAGCTGGCAGGGTGCACGCGGCTTCTTCAGCGGGCAGGGGCTGGTGATGCTCAAGGCGAGCGGCAGCGGCGACCTCTTCTTCAACAGCTTCGGAGCGCTCATTCCACTCGATGTGGCCAGCGATGGACTCATCGTCGACACCGGCTTCATCGTCGCCTTCGAAGACACCGTGACCTATCGCGTCCGGAGCCTGCCGACAGCCCGCGCCGGCCTCTTCTCCAAGCTCAAGACCTTCTTCATGGGCGGCGAAGCGATTGTCTGCGAATTCTCCGGTCGCGGACGGGTCTGGATCCAGGCGCGTCAGCTCGGCAGCTACCTCAGCTGGGTTCATCCCTATCGGCCGGTCAAGCAGCGCTCGAACGACGACTAGCGCCGGCTCAGCTCCGAGATGCGAAGTCGGAGTTTGTCGGAGGCCGGCCAGTCCTCCAGCGACTCCCACTGGCGCGCGGCGATGTCGAGCGCCACGACGGCCTCGTCGATGCGACCCGCAGCAGCCTGCAGTTCGCCTGCCAGCGCTGCAAAGGTGGCGAGGTCGGCATCGACCTGGTGCGACGTCCGCAGCGACTCCTGCAGCAGGTGCAGATAGTGCTGCCAGCCAATCCGGTCGCCGTGCTGCGCGAGGCAGGGCAGGAGCGCAACGTAGATGAAGACGAGGAAGGCGAACTGCCCCTGCGCGCGGACCTGCTTCTCGAGCACCTCGAGCACTTCGCGGGCGCTGTCGAACTCCTCCTGCAGGATGGAGGTCATGGCCAGGTTGATGCGGGTCAGGACGAGGCTCTTCACGCCGATGCTGGTCTGAATCTCGAGGGCTTCGACATAGTGTTGCCGGGCGAGTTCGAAGTTGCCCCGGTAGCGAGCGACCTCCGCGAGGCCGTTGAAACACTGGGCGAGCTCGTTGCGGATGCCGAGTTCACGGAAGGTCGCCATGGCCTCGGTGTAGGTCTCCTCGGAGCGCGCGAAACTCCGCTGGGCCCGGTGGAGGTGACCCAGTCCGAGAAGGCAGCGTGCGACGCCGGCCCGGTCGCCGAGGTCGAGGAAGATGGCCCGTGCCCGTTCGTAGTTGCCGAGCGCCTCCGCGATGGCGCCGCGCATGCGGTGAAAGATGGCGATGGCCAGAAAGCAGCGGGCTGTGCGGGGCCGGTCGCCGGCGCGCTGGCAGGCACGGAGCGCCTGCTGCGCATACTGCGAGGCCGCGGCGGTGTCGCCGAGTTGGCGCTGCACGTGTGACATCAGGAGCAACGCTCTTCCGCGGAGGTGTGCGGCCTCGGGCATGGAGGTGGCCTGCAGGCCCCGCTCCGCCCACTCCGCGGCGCTGTGGAAGTCCCATTGGATGCGGAAGGCATCGGCGCGGATGAGCATCTCTTCAGCAAACCTGGGGTCGTCGTCCGGCACCCCCGCCTCACGGAGCAGCCTGCCCCGTTCGCGAAGCAGCTCCGGCACCACCAGCGTCTCGCCCGTCGAGAGGGCATCGTCCGCCGCCTCGGCGTAGCGCGCGATGGCCTCCTCGTAGCAGCCTGCCTGTGCGAGGAACTGCGCCGCGCGTGCCAGTGTCGCGTAGGCCTGCCCGTTGAAGTGGGTCTGCGTTACCTTCGCGCAGGCGCGGCTCCAGGCGCGCCATTGCGGATGGGAGCGCGCCGCGACTTCGAGACGGTCGCGTAGCAGCGGATGCGAAAAGGAGAGCAGGCCATCGCTCTGGCGCAAAAGGCCAGAGGCGAGCAGAGCATCGAGTACCTCTCTGTCGCACACCAGATCGCACTGCTCGCAGAGCGCGGCGAGCATCGAATGCTCGATAGCATGACCGAGCATTGCAGCGAGGCAGAGAAAGTCGGCCCGCTCGGGAGCAAAGGGGAGCAGGCATCGTGCGAGGCGCTCGTCCCACAGCGCATGAAGGTTGTTCGGCAGTGCGAGCTCCGCTCGTTCGGACAAGACGAGACCCTCACGCGATGGGGTGAGCTCGTCGCGCTGCACCCAAGCACCAAGCAACTGCATGGCGAAGAGCGGGTTGCCAGCCGTGCGCTGGATGACGGCCGCGGCGAGTTCGCCGGACAGCCCGATGTTGCGCTCCAGCAACTCACGCTGGTCGTCGTGCGACAGCGGGCCGAGGTTGCAGCGGTTGGAGCTGCTCGGGGGCACAAGCCGGTCGATCACCTCCCGCTCTGCCTCGTGGAGAGGGAGGAGGTCTTCGCGGATGGTCAGCAGGAAGAGGACCGCGGCCGTCGGATGCGATGCTCGGAAGAAGTCGGCAAACTGGAGCGCGTTGAGGCCGTCGTGCGCGTCGTCGAGCCAGACGATCAACGGCCGCTGCAGGCTGCGTCGAAGCAAAAAGCGTGCGAAGACAATGAAGCGCTCGTCGCTGCCCGCGAAGGTGATGAGCGGCAGGTCGCCCGCCGGTGATGCGTCGGCCTGGCCCTCCGCCATGAGCTCGGCCGTCGCGCGCCACTCGGTGGGGTCCAACACGCCCTCTGCCGTGAGCAGCCGCTCCGAGCGGGCGAGCAGTTCGGGTCGCTTGAGGCGGTCGCACCTGTAGGCGTCGGACATCATACGTCCGAGGCGGTTCCAAGGCGAGCCGAGGCGGTCGTGGTCGGCGCGCAGCGGCAACGCCAGGCCGAACTCTGCGGCGTGTTCGCAGAGCCACTGGGCGAGTCTCGATTTGCCCACCCCTGCCGCGCCCTCAAGCGCGAAGAGCTCAACGCCGCCGCCGTCGAGGACCCGCTGCAATGCGTCGGCGAGGTGCCGTCGTTCGGCGGCTCGGCCGCTAAGCCGTGGCTGCCGGATGGCTGCGATGGCCGCGCCGACGCCGGTCAGCAGCGCCGGCCGCGCTGGTTCAAGCTCGTTCAGGCCGACAGATCGATCGGAGGCTTGCATCGCAACCCGGGCGAGCGGACGTCCCTCGCTGGGCTGCTCCGTGTTCTCAGAAACGCTCCGCTGCTGCGCGAGCCAGGCTGCACCCGTGTCGGGCGCCATGGGCCGCGCCGTCGCAGTGGCTGCCGTCTCCACCGTGAGCCTGTCGAGCGCCCGAAGCGCAGCGGCCGCGTCAGCGGCGTTCTGGAAGCGGTCGCCGGGCGACTTGGCAGCCATGGTCCGAATCCAATCCGCAAACCCGCTCGGATAGTCTTCGCCGAGCGCTTCGAGGCGGGGCAGCGGGGTGGCGCGGTGGTGCTGTGCCCAGCCCGCTGTCGCGTTGGCACGGAAGGGTGGTGCGCCCATCGCCATCTCGTAGGCGACGATGCCGATCTCGTAGAGATCGGTGAAGGGTCCATGGTCGCGCCAGCTTGCGTCGAACTGCTCGGGTGCCATGTAGATGGGCGTACCGACCATTCCCTCTGCACTCTCCGCGCCGCGCCCGCCGTCGCTGTCTGCAGCCCAGGCGATGCCGAAGTCACTCAGCCGAAGCGACTGCCCCTCCGGCGTCGTGACGCGGAGCAGGTTCGCCGGCTTGATGTCGCGGTGCAGCACACCCCGCGCGTGGGCATGTCCTACAGCCGCGAGCAGCTCACCGAGCAGCGTGGTGAGTCTGCGCCACGGGAGCGGAAAGCGGACGCCGAGGAGGGAGTTAGAGCCGAGCTCCATCACGAAGTAGGGACTACCTGCGACGAACCTGCCAGACGAGCGCTCCGCCTGCTCTTCTGCGATGACACCGAGGTCGTAAATCTGGACGATGTTGGGGTGGTCGAGCCGAGCCATGGCGCGGACCTCCCGCCGGAACTCGTCCTGGAACCGCGGTCGCGCAGCGGCATCGCGCGCGATGACCTTGATGGCGACATCCCGCTCCTCCGCAACGTGGCGCCCCGCGTAGACCTCGCCCATAGCGCCGGCGCCGATCCGGTCTCCCACGACGAACGGTCCCAGTTGCAGCCGTGGCTTCACCGCGCACCTCGGCTCGGCGTAACGCGCAACGCGACCGTGCATCGATTCCGAACCGGCAGTCCGAACGGTCTATCGAGACGCTGAACGCGTGGCGTGATGAAAAAGACGGACATGTCGCTCCGGCAGATAGAACCTGACCAAAGTAGAGGGCGGCTCGGCCGCCCGCAACACGCTAGGCGCCGCGCTTGCGGCAGATCACCTGAATCGTGCGCGAAAGTCCGTTGTGATAGACCCCCTCGTGGATCTCTCGCTCCACCTCTGCGCCCTCGAGCCAGTCGAGGCCGGTGAGCTCCTCGCGCAGCCCGTCGAGCGACATCATCAGTGCGGGGTTCTGCGGGCCGCCCGTGCCGAGGCCGAGCTGCTCGGGCCGGTAGGCCTCGAGCAGGAAGAGGCCGCCCGGCTTGAGCGCAGTCGCGATGCGTGCGTGCACAGCCTGCCGGATCGCAGCGGGCACGTGGGCGAAGATGGAGACGATCGCACCCCAGCGCTCCTCGCCAAGGTCGAAGGCACCCAGGTCCGCGACCGCCGTCTGGATTGTAACGCCATGTTGAGCAGCAAGCTGCTCCGCGCAGGCGAGGCCAACGGCCGATTGATCCACAGCGGTGACGTCGAGTCCAAGCCGTGCGAGATAGACCGCGTTGCGGCCCTGGCCTTCGGCAAGACAGAGCACCGGACCCTGCAGCCTCGCGCCCTGGCTGACGAGGAAGTCATTGGGTGCATCACCGTAGGCGAAGTCCGGTTCGGCATAGCGTTCGTCCCAGGTGGCGACGGAGGAGGCGAGTTTGACGGGCAGCGACATGGAGGCCTCGGGGCAGACGGCGGAGCCACCGTGAAGCAGCAACCGCGCCCGATGTCGAGCCTCGGGTGCGCCGGTGGCGCCTGTGCGGGCCCTCCGCTAGACAGCCGCTGCCCGTCGTCACGGAGAGCAAAGATGTCGCGTCGTTCCTCGCAATCAAGCCGCCCGTCCGAACCCGCCGGAGGGGCGGCGCCACCATCGCGCCCGGTCGGCTGCTTCACGCGGCTCCTGCTGCCCGCCATCGCCGTCTACTTCGTCATTCGCGCCGTCGCCGCCTTCGCCCGCCCTGACTACCTGCCCACCCACGACGGCCCCCACCACATCCTCGCTGCCTGGCTTGTTGGCCACGCCGCCGATGCTGGCAGCGGCTATCTCCACTTTGTCGAGCAGGGTCATCCCCTCACGGCACTCGGCTTCCTCTCGCTCTTCCGCATTTTTGAACCCAGCCTCGGCTGGCAGGCTGCGACCTCGGCGGTCCTCGGCTGCATTGTCGCGCTCTGGTCGGTGGGTGGCTTCCTGCTCGCGCGGAAGGTGGAGCCACACCGCGCCTGGCTCGGCCTCTTCGCCGCAGCAACCGCCGGCCAGTGGGTGCTCTACATGGGCTTCTTCTCCTTCGCCGTCGGTCTGGGGCTGGCCCTCTTCGCGCTGCTTGCCGCACTCTCTCGCGAGCGGCTCTCCTGGCCCGTGGTCTTCGGCACAAGCGCGCTGCTCACCCTCGTCGCCCTTTGCCACGTCGCTGTCGCGGCAATGACGGGCCTGGCCGTGCTCGCCATCTTTGTCGCACGAGAGCGGCCCTCGCGGAGGATGCGCGGCCTCGTAGGCGCCATGATCGCCGGGCTACCCGCCGCCATCATCGCCGCGCTGACCGCCTCGGGCGTGGGCGCCGTCGATGCCGCCTACCAAGGGGCACTCGCGACCCCGCCATGGCCCGATGCCATTGGCGACCGCTTCTTCCTCCTCGCACGGACCTTCACCCCTGGGACCACCGAACGCGAGCTCGTCCCTCTCTTCGCCGCGCTCGCCGGTATCACCATCACGGCGCTCGACCTCCGCGACCGCCGCGCCCGCCCGCTCGACGTCGCGCTGGCCGCGACCTCGCTGGTCCTTTTTGCGCTCGCGCTCTCCAGCCCCATCAACCTGCTCAGCTGGCAGTTCTTCGCGCCGCGCCCGATGCCCCTCGCCGTGCTGCTCGGCATTCTCACACTGCCGCTTGAGCGCTTCGGCCGCTTCACCAAACTCATCTTCGTGGTCTGGCTCATCTGGTTCACCGCAGGTTCGCTCCGATGGACGGAGGACCACAACCGCAAGCTCGATGCAGCGGCCAAACCGGCCCTCGCGGGCCTGCAGGCCCGCATCCATCGCAGCGGCCCGAGACTGCCGCTGATCGCCGACCCCATGGGGCTCCCAGGGCCCGTCGACGCAGAGGCCGAGGTGCCTTTTGCGCAGCCCCTCATCAACGTCGGGCTGCTTTATGCAGTGGCGCAGGGCGGCATGGCTCCCTACTTCTTCGCCAACATCCCGCAGGGTCATCCGTTTGTCTTCAAGGGCCCACTCGACTCGCTCTTTCCACCCGTGCCGGCGCGAGACTTCTGGCGCATCCTGCGCGACCCATCGACACCGCCGGACGCACCGCAGAAGCGGGCTGTTCGCTCCGCGATGGCAGCATTCGGAGCCGCGTATGAGGATGTCATCCTCTTCGGCAGCCCTGCCGATGTGGAGGGCGTGGAGCGTCGCGGCTACGTTGCAGATGTGAAGCAGGGCGGCCTCTTCATCGGCCGCTTCACGGGCTGCCCCATGCAGCTCTCGGTCACCGGAATGGTGGCAGGTTCGAAGGTTGGTGCCGAGCTCGGCTGGTTCCCTGCGCTGGCGGCGACCTGGAGCGAGAAGGACGGCCTTCTCGCGGCCGAGACCTTCACCGAGCTGCACTTCAAGGAGTTCGGCATCGAACCGTATTCGACGATGCTCGGCGCGATCCGCAACGACGACCGCTTCCACCTCTACGTCAGCGTCGTCGCCCACCAAGCGCCGTGAGGCGGGCCTTTAAGCGCCAGTAGGGTTCGGCCGCCCTCCAGAAGGTCGACTTGCGGATCGCGGCGAGCG
>CAIWGR010000537.1 GCA_903912275.1 uncultured delta proteobacterium | reverse complement strand
CCCTCCCCTACCCCCGCCGCGAAACCAGCTCGAAGGTCAGCGGAGCAATCGGCTGCGACTGCCACCAGGAGGCGAACGCGGTTGGTGGTTCGAAAGGGACCGTCACCGCGACCGCCGGCACCAGCAGCGGCAGCGGGTCGCAGTCGAAGGGGTAGGGGTCGAGCGCGATGCGGCCGCCGCCGAGCGGTGTGACGGTGATGGTGACCCGGTCCTCCCAGCCCGCGCGGGGCACATCGCGGAGCTCGAAGGCATCGTTGCCCATGCCCCGCGTGGTGCCGGATGCTGCAGGGATCAGCGCTGAGCAGAGGGCGAGCGAGAGGCCGTCGCAGAGCTGCAGGAGCCGCTCGTGCGGAAGGAAGCGGGCAGGCTCGAGCCAGCCGGCCGTCGCGGGGTCCTGCGCCAGTTCGCTACGCCACCCTGCGGCCATCTCCTCCAGCTCGGCGAGGAAGCGGAGCGGCGCCTCGTTGGTGCCCGGGTAGAGCTGCTCGGGCGACCCCTTCCAGAAGAGCGGGTGGGCGAAGGCCGGGTCGGGATCAGGCAGCGCGCGGATGGCGTAGAGCCAGTGGGCGTGCCGGCTGATGAGGAGGTTGGCGTAGGGGCTGCGGGGGAAGCGGCCCAGGCCCACCCGCCAGCGCGCCATGCCGGCGACCTGGTCGCGGAGCACCTCGCCGAGGCTGAGCGGCAGGCCGTCGTCGGGCGAGAGGTCGGGGGTGGCCTCCCACTCCCACCAGCCGTTGTCGTGCTCGGCGATGGCAAAGACCGACTGGCTGCGGAGGGCCTCGTCTGCGGGGCCTCCGAAGCTGCCGAGCGGCGCGAAGCCGTGGTAGCTGCCCCAGTGGGCGGCGAGCTGGCCGGCGAGGCGGCCATGGTCGGGCTGGGTCACGAGCCAGATGCGGTCATCGAGAAGGGTCTTGAGCATGCCGGTCACACCTTCGTCTTCGACCGCGCGGTGCAGCCTCCGAGGGGCTTAGGCGATGCGGGGCGAGATGGCCACGTTGGGTCAACCTCCAACTGAACCGCCGAGGAATCCTCGGTAGTTGCCGCCTCGTCGAGCCCGCGTCCGCGCCGTGCTCGCGGCCAACCCCATCGTCCTCGAAGCCTACTGGCACACGGGCAAAATCTTCCTCCGGCACCAGAACGAGGCTGCGTGGGGCGCGAAGGTGATTGACCGGCTGGCTGCGGACTTGCGGGAGGAGTTCCCAGACATGGGCGGGCTATCCGCGCGGAACCTGCTGGCGATGAAAATCTTCGCCCGCGAGTTTCCTGAAGGCCCAATCGCGCAACAACCTGTTGCGCAATTGCCGTGGACGGCACGGGGATGGGCTCAAAGAGGGCGGTGACTGGCGCTTTCTAGGCCATCCCAACACACCAGTGGCTTTGCAGGAGGCAGACAGATGCACATCTGGTAGAACAGGGCGACGCATCCCCACCTCGAGACCCGCCATGAAACTGGAACTTACAAGTCTGGAAAACGCGACGGCCTCGCTGGAACGCTCCATCCATGCGGCCGCCAAGTTCGAGGCGACCCTTCCGCCCGAGCTCCGGGAGACCGTGCGCAGCGGCATCATTCAGAACTTCGAAGTTGCCTATGAGCTGTCGTGGAAGATGATGAAGCGCTGGCTGGAGACCAACATCAGTGCGGAATCGGTTGATGGTGTGACCCGCCGCGAGCTGTTCCGACTGGCGGCGGAGAGTCGCCTCTTGGAGGATG
>CAIWGR010000536.1 GCA_903912275.1 uncultured delta proteobacterium | reverse complement strand
AGGTCATCCTCGCGACCCTGATCGGCGCCATCGTCTGGAACCTCATCACCTGGTGGTATGGTATCCCGTCGTCGAGCTCGCATGCGCTCATCGGCGGCCTGTGCGGTGCGGTGGTGGCGCATGGAGGCGCGGACGCCTTCAAGTGGGAGAAGCTGATCGACAAGGTCCTCAAGCCGTTGGTCATCTCGCCGCTCTTTGGCTTCACGCTGGCGATCATCGTCATGATCACGCTGCTCTGGATCTTCCGGACGACGCGTCCCGCGGTGGTCAACACGACGGCGCGTTGGATGCAGCTTGCATCTGCGGCCGTCATGGCGACCGCTCACGGCTCCAACGACGCACAGAAGTCGATGGGCATCATGACGCTCTCGCTCGCCATCTACCTCAAGGCGGGCGGCTCTGATCTGCCGGCTTGGGCGGTAGCTGCACCGGGCGAAATCCCCAAGTGGGTCGTTGTTTCGTGCGGCCTTGCCATTGGCCTCGGCACCATGGGTGGCGGCAAGAAGATCATCAAGACCATGGGTACCAAGATCATCCGCATCACGCCCCTGCAGGGATTTGCCGCGGAGATGAGCGGCGCAGCCACCATCTTTGCAGCGAGCCATTTCGGCATCCCGCTCTCGACCACCCACTGCATTAACTCGAGCATCATGGGCGTTGGCGCAAGCCGCCGCATCTCTGCGGTGCGCTGGGGCGTCGCGGGAAACATGGTCGTGGCCTGGATTCTGACCATCCCCGCGACGGCCACGATTGCTGCCCTTACGCAGTGGACGCTGGAGCGGCTGACCCGCTAGTTTTCAGCGGGCTTCTGCGCTTCCAGCAGCCCAGCGGCGACGAGCCTTGCTTCGATGGCGGGCGTTGCTTCGACCACCGCCCGACGAGAGAGGTGGTTGCTGTCGGAGAAGAGAGATGCGCCGTCGCCGGTACGCGGCCCGCATCGTCCACCTTTGCAGAAGAGGGTGCTCCAATCTTCGAAGAGGAGCCCGGGCCGGCTGGCGAGGGAGCGGCGAAGCGTCGCAAAGCCCCCTTCATCGACAGGGTCGGCCCGTACTGCGCACAGTGCAGTTTCGTCTGCGCCGCGCCACTTCGCGGCTTCGAGGCACTCCGGCAGCGCAGACGGTCCCGCTGCGAGGCCGCGAAGCACGACCACCTTGGCGGGCAGAGGATGCAGAGAGCCAAGCAGGGCCTCCGTCGCGCCGACCCAGGCCTCATCCGGAAACGGCTGCTCCTCGCGTGAGGAGAGCAGGAGCACAGATGGCCGAAGCTTCTCGATCTGCGCGAGCGCATCGAGGCGCCATTGGTCGCATGCCACATAGTCCATCCGGTGGAAGCGCTTCGCATGGAGCATCGCGGGGCAGGCTGCCTTCGTGAAGAGGACGAGTTCCATGCCCCGTGCCGCCAGCAACGTCGAGAGTGCGGGATACCAGACCTCCGCGTGACTATCGCCGAGCAGGACCCAGCGCTCCGTTGCGTGCGGCGCTCCCGTAACCACCGCAACCGCCTTGTTACCCTCGGGCTCCTGCGCCTCGCCGGGCCAGGCCTTGAGCATCGCCTGCGAAGCCGGGTCGGGAGGTGCAGTTTCTGCTTCCCAGCCCGTCGCCTGCGCCTTCCAGATGGCGCCTGCCCCCGCCATACCGAGTGTCACAGCGAGCGCGACGCCGATGGTGCGAGAGGGGGCAGCAGAGAGCCACGGATGGTGGCGGAGAGGGGTTTCTACGAGCCGGTAGGAGAGCTCTGCGACGATGGCTGAGGCAAGTACGAAGGCAAGCCGATGCCAGACGGTGGCGTAGGGAACCAGCGTCGCCCCGAAGATCAGGAAGGGCCAGTGCCACAGGTAGAGGGAGTAGGAGAGCCGCCCGAGCGTCTGGAAGGGAGCGAAGGCCAGGAGGCGGTGGAGCGGCGCCTGCACATCTGATGTCGTGCCGTGCAGAACCAGCAGCGTGCCGACCACGGTCGGAAGTGCACCTACCCCCGGAAAGGTAGAGTCGCTGT
>CAIWGR010000535.1 GCA_903912275.1 uncultured delta proteobacterium | reverse complement strand
GGAGACTGTGACGACGCCAACGGCAGTCGCAACCCTGCCGCGACGGAGCTCTGTGACGGAACCGACAATGACTGTGACGGGTCGACAGATGAGGGGGTGACCATCGCCTTCTACCGAGACGCCGATGCCGACGGCTGGGGCAACAGCGGCGACGTGGTGTTGGCGTGCAGCAATCCCGGCGGGCGGGTCACCGCGGCGGGCGACCCGAACGATGCAACGCAGTATGTGGCGCCCGACGCGCCCGAGATCTGCGACGGCTGGGACAACAACGGCAATGGCGCGACCGACGAGACAGGCTGTCCGGCGGGCTGCTCCGGACGAGGGAATGGCTCCACGGTTCGGGGCTACATGTATTGTCAGGTGAACTCGAATCGCACCTGGCAGCAGCATCGGGACCGCTGCCGCGCACAGGCCAACATGGACCTCGTCACCATCAACGACGGGACCGAGAACAACTGGATTTTCGACAACCGGCCTTGGGACTTCGGCAAGGCCTGGATTGGCGCCGACCGCTCGAGCGGAAACTGGCTCTTCGTCGCCTACGGCCGGCCCATCCTCCCCAGCACCTATTCCAGCTGGGCACCGGGCGAGCCGAGCGGCGACGGCACCTGCGCCATGCTCTACGGAAACACCACCAACCCGAACCGAGCCTGGAACGATGCCAGTTGCGGCACGAGCCTCAACGAGAGCATCTGCGAGTGGCGGTACGAGAACATCGGCCCCCGCTGACGCATCGCCTCACTCGCAGGGCGCATCCAAGCCAACCGGTGCGACCACCTGGGCCGAGCCGTCGCGGAGGAAGGTCTCGAAGAAGCAGCCGTACTGGTGCTTCACCCGCTCGTCGTGTTGGAAGATGTTATGCGGGTCGTGGATGCCGTCGCCCGGATACTGCACGACAACACCTGTGCGGCCATCGCCGCCTGCAGTCGGCCGGTTGTGGCTGATGGGGTAGGGCAGCAGGCCGTCGAGCCCCTTGTGGGTGAGCGCGGTCTGCATCGTCGGCCAAACGATGTCGCCCGCCTGCTGGTTCTCCATGGAGAGCGACATCGCGTCGTAGATGGGGGTGGGGAAGTAATAGTCGCCTTGGCCGACGGGCTCGTAGATGTGCCGGGCGGGGTGGCCGGGGAGCGGTCGTGCGGCGAGCCGGTTGGCGCCGATGATGGGCTCCGACGGCTCCCAGGCGGTCTGGACGAGACCGAGTGCGGGGTGGGTGAAGACGAGCGGGCCGGAGCCGAGGATGGCCTTGAGGGTGTTGGCCGCGCCGGGGATGAGCTGGGTCTGGAGGATGAAGTAGGTCCAGAAGCCGCCAGCGCCGGTCGGGACGACCGCCTTGATGCGGGGTTCGACCGGCGCGATGAGGTTCACATACATGCCGCCCATGCTGTGACCCATGGCGAGGACGGGGTCGGGGGAGAAGCGGTAGGCGGTCTCGCCGGCGGGGAGCGAGAGTCCCGGGCAGGCGGCGACGGTGGCGGGGTCGATGCGGAGGTCGAGGAGGGCGTCGAGGAAGAGGCGCTGCTCGAGGATGCCCTGGCGGAAGGTGTCGCGGAAGGCCCGGAGGTTGGCGAAGTTGAGGTAGGCGATGTCGGAGGCGCCGGGGATGCGCTCGGGGTTCATGGGAAGCGCGGAGGAGGCGGTGCCGATCCCGCGATGCGCGAGGACCCAGGCCGGTCCCTGTGCTGTGGTGCCGTCGGTCCCGCGGTCCACGACCTGGGTGGAGATGCCGCCGGAGCCGTGGAAGAAGAGGGACAGCGGGTAGCCGCCGGCTGGCATCGGTGCGGCGGGCAGGTTGACGACGAAGGGGATGCGGGGGCTCCGCTGCTGGACGACGTTACCGTCGGCATCTCGGACGAAGAGGCCGCCCGTGTTGTAGGGGGGCGCGCCCTCCTGAAACTCGGGGACCTCCATCGTTCCGTGCAGTTCGCAGAAGCCCTCGTGGGTGGCACCGTCCTCGGGGTCGACCGCGAGGTTGGAGAGGTCGAGGTCG
>CAIWGR010000534.1 GCA_903912275.1 uncultured delta proteobacterium | reverse complement strand
GTCGGCCTGCGGGTCCACATGGGCCTCGGCCCACTTCGAGACGGTCTCCCGGAGCTGCTTGTGTTCGGGACGCGGATTGTAGAGGTCGAACGGGGCACCAGACATCTTCCACCATCGCTAGAGAATGGAGCAACGGCGGCGGTGTAACAACGCGCCGCGCTGACGGCAATTCTTGACGGCGCGTCTGGGTTCGCACCAGAGTAACGGCGCTCGACAACCCGTCGCGCAACCCAGTTCGGACAACGACACGATGATGCAAACGCTGGTGAGTCTCTGCTTCTGGACTTCGACGGTGTCGATCATCATCGTCGGGAGCATCCTGCTCATCCCCGTGTTTCTGCTGACGGTGTTGTTCGACCCGCGTCGCTACATCACGGGCCGGTACTGGCGGAACATGGCGGTGCTCTGCGTCGCCGCGACGCCCTACTGGAACTTCTCGGTGGCGCAGCCGATCCCCGCCTACCGGCCGCGGAAGGCGGTGGTGGTGAGCAACCACGAGTCAAACGGCGATGCTTTCCTGCTGAGCCACCTCCCGTGGGAGATGAAGTGGCTGAGCAAGTCGTCGCTCTTCTCCATTCCCTTCTTCGGCTGGTGCATGAGGATGGCGGGCGACATTCCGCTTTCGCGCGGCCAGCGCAACTCGACGGCGACGGCCATGGCTTTTGCAGCCAAGTGGCTCGAGAAGGGGATGTCGGTGATGGTCTTTCCGGAAGGGACGCGGTCGCCCAACGGGACCATGCTGCCCTTCAAGGACGGAGCCTTCCGGCTCGCCATTGAGCAGGGCGCGGAGGTTCTTCCGATCGCGATCGGAGGCACCCGCGATGCCATGCTGAAGGGGAGCTGGAAGATCGGTCGGACGCGGGCGCTGGTGAAGGTAGGCGAGCCCATCTCCACCCAGGGGATGACGCTGGACGATCTGGAGTCGCTCAAGGCCGAGGCGCGGGCTCGCATTCAGGCGCTGCGCGAGGAGATCGCGGTGATGCGCGGCGTGTCGTTGCTCGATCCGACTGAGCCTCCGGCGGCCTGAAGGCAGTTCGATGCTCGCGCTTCCCGTCGACCTTGTCCTCCCCGAGATCTTGGCCCACCACGCGGCGGGGCGGAATGTGGTGGTGCAGGCATTGCCCGGCGCTGGCAAGACGACGCGGGTGCCGCCGGCCATTGCCCGTACGCTCAAGCAGGGCGAGCGGCTGATCATGCTCGAGCCGCGTCGCGTGGCAGCCCGTGCGAGCGCCGCCCGCATTGCCAGCGAGCAGGGCTGGACGCTCGGCGATGAGGTAGGCTTCCACATCCGACACGAGCGGCGGGCCTCCGCAAAGACCCGGCTGCTCGTGGTGACCGAGGGGCTGCTCGTCCGGATGCTCCTCGATGACCCCTTCTTGGAGGGCGTCAACACCCTCATTTTCGACGAGTTCCACGAGCGGAACCTCTCGTCCGACTTGGCGCTCGCGCTCGCCCGCCAGCTGCAGCGGGAGGCGCGCCCCGACCTCCGCATCATCGTGATGTCGGCGACGCTCGACACCCGCGCCGTATCGGCCTTTCTTGGCGACGCGCCGGTCGTCTTCACCGAAGGCCGGCTCTTCCCTGTGACCATCAAGCACCTCGGCCGTCCCGAAGAGCGGAAGCTGGAGCATGCGGTGGAGGCGGCCGCGACGCAGGCGCTGCGCGAGACCACCGGCGACATCCTCGTCTTTCTGCCGGGCGTGGAGGAGATTCGCCGCGCCGGCGACCGGCTCTCGGTTGTGGCGGCCGCACAGTCGCTCGACATTGTGCCGCTCTATGGAGACCTGCCGGGCGCGGAGCAGGACCGAGCGCTGCGTGCAGGCCCGCGCCGGCGCATCGTGCTGGCGACCAACGTGGCCGAGACCTCCATCACAGTCGAGGGGGTGTCTGCGGTGGTGGATGCGGGGTTGGCGCGGGTGATGCGGCTCGACACCGCGACAGGGCTCGACCGGTTGGAGCTGGGGCGCATCTCGCTGGCCTCCGCCAAGCAGCGGGCCGGACGGTCGGGGCGAACGGGTCCGGGCACCTGCTATCGCCTCTGGTCGGAGCACGATGAGCGGGCCATGCGGGAGTTTGAGGAG
>CAIWGR010000533.1 GCA_903912275.1 uncultured delta proteobacterium | reverse complement strand
TCCAGAGGAAAGGCCGGTACGAAGAAGAAGTTGCCCTCGCTGTAGAGGAAGGCGCCATGCTCGCCCCGCTTCACAACCACGAGCCGCGGGCCCATCGCTGCGATGGTCTTTGCCGCCGTGATGACATTCGGGGTCTTCGCCAGCTGACGGGCCTCCGAGTCGTTGAGCACAATGCAATCGACCCGCGCGAGCACCTTCTTGAGGTCCTCTAGCGCGCCCTCAATCCAGAAGTTCATCGTGTCCATTGCGACGAACTTCGCGCCGTGCGCCTGGTCGAGCACGTGGCTCTGGAGCGACGGGTGGATGTTGGCGAGGAAGAGGTAGGGCGCCGCGGCGTAGTCCTCGGGCAGCTCCGGGCGGAAGTGCTCAAAGACATTGAGCTCCGTCAGCAGCGTGTCCCGCTGGTTGAGGTCGTAGCCGTAGCGACCGGCCCACCTGAAGGTCTTGCCAGACACCCGCTGAAGCCCCCGCACATCCACGTCGTGGTTGCGCAGCAGCTCCACGGAGCTCTCCGGGAAATCGTCGCCGACGATCCCCACAAAGCCCACCCGTCCAAAGAACGAGGCCGCCAACGAGAAGTAACTCGCTGAACCGCCAAGCGCGAGCTCCACCTTTCCGAACGGGGTCTCGACATCGTCAAGACCCACCGAACCAACAACTGACAGATTCATTGCTTTGCTCCGCCTTTCCAAAGGGCAACCGCGTCGGGCTACCACAGCGGGCGCACCGTGGCAAACAGCGCGGCAGCAGACTGCCCTGCCTCGCCCTGACCGTCGTGCCTTTCGATTGCTTCCACCGTCCGATGCGTTACCCTGCTCCAAGGAGCGTGGGATGGAACACTACGACCGAAAACGCGCGATGCGCAGCCGCAATCGACGAGTCGGCGCGCTCGTCGCAACGCTTGCGCTCCACCTGCTGCTCGGCCTGCTGTTCGCGCACTCCGGCGAGCCTCCGATGCCACCGACGGGCGCCGATACCGTCCCCTTTGTCATCGCGCCCCCTCCCGCTTCGCAACCGCTCGCCAACTACGCCAGCCTGGAGCCAAAGGAGCAGACGGAGCGACCGCCCGACGAGGCCAACTTCATCTCCCAGTTCAACCAGCGGGCCGACCGCGAAACGACCGCGCGCAAGTCGCAGGGAGCCGGCGAATCTTCCACGCCAACACGCGAGCGAGAGCCGGGACGAGAGGCTGCGAAGGCTGCCAGCGAACCCGCCGCCGCCCCCAAGGGGCAACCCGGCGAATCGCAGTCACCCACGCCGCTCGCAACCGCCACGCCCGAACCGGGGCGCCCGCTCTTCGTCTCACCCGGCGGAGGCAAGAACGGCGAGGCCGAGGCCGGCGAAGGTGTGGGACCAGGCTCGCTCGCGCTCCGCGACTTCAAGCCCCGTTACGACGCCCTTCAGCCCCGCGCCGCACGCTCCGGCAGCGCGATGGAGCGCGACTACCTGCCGCTGCCGGAGAGTGACCGCAGCCGCATCAACGCGCTGCAGAGCACCTACTGGAGCTTCTTCGAGCGGGCCAAGTCACGGCTGCAACGAAACTAGAACCCCTTGCTTTAAAAATATTGGAACAGGAGGATGCTGATCTTGATGCAATAGCAAGTGATTATATCAACGAAAAAGTAGCAGATGCAGCTACAGCCTTACAAGGAGCACGAGATATCATTGCGGAATTGGTAAATGAAGATGCCACTGTACGTGCAAAGCTGCGTAAATTATTTGAAGACAAAGCTACGCTACAAAGTAAAATCATAGCGGATAAAGAATCGGAGGGGATTAAGTACAAAGATTATTTTGATTTTTCGGAATTAGTCAACAAAGTTCCTTCGCATAGAATATTGGCAGTATTCAGGGGATTCATGGAAGGATTTCTTCGCATGAATATTGCACCCGACGAAGAAACTGCATTGGAGTTTATCAACAACAT
>CAIWGR010000532.1 GCA_903912275.1 uncultured delta proteobacterium | reverse complement strand
CGCGGCAGTGGGGATGGCGAGCATCATGCCGAAGAAGCCGAAGAGGCCGCCACCAACCATCAGGATGATGAGCAGCGCGAGCGGGCTGAGGCCGAGCTGTTGGCCGACGACGCGCGGCGTGATGACGTAGCCTTCGAGCAGCTGGGTGAGCACGAAGGTGACGCCGATGCCGATGAAGGCGGCGGTGGAGCCTCCGTCGAGCAGGAGGATGAGCAGCGCCGTGGAGAGGCCGACGGCGGTGCCGACATAGGGCACCATATTGCCGTATCCAGCGATGAGCCCAATGAGCCAGCCGTAACGGACGCCGGAGAGGGTGAGACCGGTGCCGTAGAGGAGGGCGAGAATGGAGCCGACCCGCATCTGCGCGGCGGCCCAACCGTAGGCGACGGCGCTCATGCGGGACGCGCGTCGGATGGTCTTGTCGTGAAACCGGAGCGGGATGAGCAGGAGCGGCAGGCGTACGATGCGCTGCCAGTCGACGGAGAGATAGAAGGCGAGGATGGGGACCAGGATGAGGCCAAGAGCTGATTGTACGCCGGTGAGGAGGCCTTTGCCGGAGGCGAGCAGCGCGGGCTGGAGCATGCCTGTGAGGCCGCTCAGGTCGGGCGTGATGGAACTCGGGTCGGTGCCGAGCTTTGCGCGGAGCGTTTCGGAGAGTGAACTCCAGACTCCCTGCGCCCAGTTCGGTAGCTTCTGCACTGCGCTCGCGAGCTCGGTGAAGAGAAAGGGGATGAGGACCAGTCCGAAGAGCGCGACCAGACCGAGGGTCAGCAGGCCGAGGGCAGCGATGCCGAGGGGGCGTACCACGCCTTTTCGCTCCATCCAGGCGACGATGGGCTCCATGAAGAAGGCGATGAGGAGCGCTTCGAGCACGGGAGCCATGAGGCTCGCACCGGCCATGAGCAGTTTGCCGCCCAAGTAGAGCGCGATGAGCCAGAAGAGGAGGCGTGCGAGGCGCTCGACGTTGGCGCCGAGGGTGGGGCGCTGGCTGCTCTCGGAGGCAGCGTTCGTGGGGTTGGTCATGGCGATTCCCGAAGGGTGGAGGTGAAGGCTAGAAGGTGGCCGGTAGGCTGAGCATCCCGCGCAGGACGATCGAGTCGAGCCAGTCCGGCTCCGCAGGCAGCAGGCGGAGGTTGGGGAGGCGGTCTGCGAGTGCTGCGATGGCGGTGGTGGCCTCGAGCCGGGCGAGGAGCGCGCCGAGGCAGAAGTGGGTGCCAAAGCCGAAGGCGAGGTGGCGGTGGTCTCGGCGGTCGGGACGGAAGGTGTCGGGCTCTTCGAAGCGCCTCGGGTCGCGGTTGGCGGCGCCGAGCATGAGGAAGAGGCGCTCTCCCGGTTGAAGGAGCTGGCCGAACCGTTCGTGGGGTTCGCGAACCACGCGGGCGACGGCGTTGACGGGCCCTTCGAAGCGGAGGCACTCCTCGACGGCATCTTCGGGGCTGAGTTGGCGGTCGACGAGCCGCTGCCAGGCGTCGGGGTGGGAGAGGAGCTGCCGCAGTCCGTTGCCGAGGAGGTGGGTGGTGGTTTCATGGCCGGCGAAGATGATGCTGAGCGCGATGTCGGCCGCTTCGCTCGCGGTGACGGGGTGGCCGTCGAGGTCGGCGCGTAGGATGGTTCCGATGAGGGTGCCGTCTGTGTCGATGGTGCGGCAAGCGGCCTGCTCTTGGAGGTAGGAGCGCATGGCGAGGACGGCCCGTTCCGCGCGTTGACGGCGGTCAGCGATATCGAGTGAGGTGCCAACGAAGAGGGCAATCTCATCGCTCCAGACCTTCAGCATGGGGGCGTCCGCCTCGGGGATGCCGAGCAGGCGGGCGATGACGAGGGTAGGGAGGGGGACGGCAAAGTCGGCAATGAGGTCGGCCTGCCCGGCGGGCTCGATGCGGTCGAGGAGCCGATGAACGATCTCCTCGATGGAGGCCTGGAGTCGGGCCATGCTCCTCGTCCCGAAGGTCTTGGCGACCATGAGGCGGAGCTCCATCTGGCGCGGCGGGTCGTTGAAGACCATCCAATGGGCGAGTGAGTCTGCGATGGGGCCCGGATCTTCGCCACGCTGCCGCAGGTGGGCTGCGTAGGACTGGATGCGTGCGTTGCTGAGGCGTTGGTCGCGCAGCGCCTCTTGGACATCGTCGAAGCGGAGGAGCATCCAGCCGCCAATCGCAGGGTTGTGAGCGAACGGCGTGGCTTCGCGGAGCGGGCTCAGGAGGTCGAGCGGCGCGCGGCGGTGTGCGAGATGGCGCGGGTCGTAATCGGGCAGCATGGCGGCAACGCTAGTCGCGCGCGGAGAAGGCCCCAAGGATCATTTTGTGGGAGAAATCGGGTTGTCGTGGGGGTGGTGCGCGGCCTAGATTGCTGCCGCCTCCTGCAAGGGGCGTGACCTTGAACGGAGAGTCCGACATGTCTGTGGAACGCGACCTGCTAGCCCCATCGGATCTCCTGCTTCCGCGCCATATCGGGCCCCGTGAGCGCGATATCGCGTCGATGCTCGAACTGGTTGGGGCCGCGTCGCTCGAGGCGCTGGTGTCGGAGACCGTGCCGGAGTCGATCCGGTTCCGTGGAGATCTCGCGCTGCCCGCTGCCGCGAGCGAGAGCGAGACGACGGCGCTGTTGCGTGAGCGGGCCTCCGAGAACCGGGTGGTTCGGTCGCTGATTGGCCTGGGCTACGCCGATTGCATCGTCCCGCCCGTCATCCAGCGGAACATCCTGGAGAACCCGGGTTGGTACACACAGTACACGCCCTACCAGGCGGAGATTTCGCAGGGGCGTCTGGAGGCGATCTTCAACTATCAGACCCTCATTGCGGATCTGACGGGGTTGCCGGTTTCAAATGCCTCGTTGCTCGACGAAGGCACGGCGGCGGCAGAGGCGATGTACATGGCCTTCTCGCAGGGGCGTGGCAGCAAGCGGCGATTCCTCGTTGCCTCGGATGTTCATCCGCAGACGATTGAGGTTGTGCGGACGCGGGCGAAGGCGCTGGAGATCGAGGTCGTGCTGGTTGATGCTGACGGTTGGCAGTCTGACGCATCGGCCTTCGGGCTGCTGGTGCAGAGTCCTTCGACGCGCGGGCAGGTGCGTGACTTCCGCGACACCTTCGCGGCTGCGCGCGCTGCGGGCATCACTTCGATTCTCGCCACGGATCCGCTGGCGGCTGTGCTCGGAAGCAGCGCAGGCGAGCAGGGTGCCGACATCGCGGTTGGTTCGGCGCAGCGATTCGGCGTGCCGCTGGGCTTCGGCGGTCCGCATGCGGGCTTCCTTGGATGCCGGGATGAGTTCAAGCGGATCATGCCCGGCAGGCTCGTTGGCGAGTCGCGCGACAGTGCCGGTAACCCCGCGTTTCGCCTGGCGCTGCAGACGCGCGAGCAGCACATTCGGCGCGACAAGGCGACGAGCAACATCTGCACAGCGCAGGTGCTGCTGGCCGTGATGGCGAGCATGTATGCGGTCTATCATGGTCCCGAAGGGCTTCGGCGTATCGCGGACCGGGTGCGCGCGCTCACGGCGGTGCTTGCTGCGACGCTGGAGGGCGCGGGTCTGAAGGTGGCGCCCGGGCCCCGCTTCGACACGGTGATGGTGCTGCTCTCGCCCGACGCAGCTTCGAGTGCGATGGCCGCGGCGCTGGCTGCAGGTTTCAACCTCCGTGAGCTCTCTGGCGGGGTGGCTGTCACGCTCGACGAGCGGAGCACGGTTGCCGAGGTGGAGGCCGTCGCTGCCGCGTTCATCGGCTCGCCCGTGGCCGCCGACCTTGCGAAGGCCGACGCGAGCTGGCCCGAGGCGCTCCGGCGTCGCGCTCCGCTGCTGCCCTATGCGGTCTTCGGCCGCTACCACGCGGAGCACGAGATGCTCCGCTACATGCGCTCGCTTGAGGCCAAGGACCTGTCGCTCACGACGGCGATGATTCCGCTCGGCTCCTGCACGATGAAGCTCAACGCGAGCGTGGAGATGCTGCCGCTCTCCTGGCCGGAGTGGGCCTCGATGCATCCCTTCGCACCGATCGACCAGGCGCGGGGCTACCTGCGGATGATGGACGAGCTTGGCGAGTGGCTGGCGGAGATCACCGGTTTTGCCGCAACCTCGCTTCAGCCCAACGCGGGTTCACAGGGTGAGTATGCCGGACTTCTGGTCATTCGCGCCTACCACGAGGCCCGTGGCGACGCGCATCGGAAGGTCTGCCTGATTCCCGTTTCGGCGCATGGCACCAATCCTGCGAGCGCGGTGATTGCGGGCTTTTCGGTGGTGACGGTTGCCTGTGATGCGGACGGAAATGTGGATGTTGCGGACCTCCGCGCGAAGGCGGCGCACCACGCGGAGCGGCT
This sequence comes from uncultured delta proteobacterium, assembly GCA_903912275.1. Classification (GTDB taxonomy): domain Bacteria; phylum Myxococcota_A; class Bradymonadia; order REDH01; family REDH01; genus CAIWGR01. The sequence goes on along the minus strand of CAIWGR010000532.1, from coordinate 4,232 downwards.
CGGCGCGCTCATGATCACCTATCCTTCGACGCACGGTGTCTTCGAGACGGCGGTGGGCGAGATCTGCGAAGTCATCCACGGCCACGGCGGTCAGGTCTACATGGATGGCGCCAACCTCAACGCCCAGGTGGGTCTGTCTCGTCCCGGCGACTTCGGCGCCGATGTTTGCCACATCAACTTGCACAAGACCTTCTGCATCCCCCACGGTGGCGGCGGTCCGGGCATGGGTCCCATCTGTGTTGCCGCGCATCTTGCACCCTACCTTCCCGGCCATCCGCTCTGGGCCACAGGTGGAGCAGAGGGCACCGGTCCCGTCTCTGCCGCGCCGTTCGGCAGCGCGAGCATCCTCACGATTCCCTGGGTCTACATCCGCGCGATGGGCCCCGATGGTCTGCGCCGCGCGACGGAGGTGGCGATTCTCAATGCCAACTACATCGCGGCTCGCCTGAAGGGGGCCTACGAGGTGCTCTACACGGGTGCGTCGGGGCGTGTTGCACACGAGCTCATCCTCGACACGCGCGGCTTCAAGGCGACGGCAGGGATTGAGGCGGAGGACATCGCCAAGCGGCTGATGGACTATGGCTTCCACGCGCCGACGATGTCGTTTCCTGTTGCAGGGACGTTGATGATCGAGCCGACCGAGTCGGAGGCGCGCGAGGAGCTCGACCGGTTCTGCGAGGCGATGCTGCTCATCCGCGAGGAGATTCGTGCCATCGAAGAGGGACAGGCGCCCCGCGAGGCGAACCTGCTCAAGCTGGCGCCTCACACCGCTGCGGTGGTCTGTGCGTCGGACTGGACGCGGGGCTATCGCCGTGAGCAGGCCGCCTTCCCGACGGCGTCGACCCGCGCACGGAAGTTCTGGCCGGCAGTGGGTCGCGTGGACAACGCATGGGGCGACCGGAACCTGGTCTGCACCTGCCCGCCGATGTCCGACTACGAAGACTGAAGAAGACTCCCGGTGCGTCGCGTTTGCGCTTGCAAAGTGGCCGCGTCGGGACGACGAAACAGACAACCTCTTATGGAGAATGGAAGATGCGCCTTGGATTGACGATCGGTTACTCGGGTTCGAACCTTGAGATTGATATGGACCTCATCAAGGAGGCCGAGGCGCTGGGGTATGACTCCATCTGGTCGGCAGAGGCCTGGGGCTCTGACGCGGTCTCGCCGCTGGCTTGGATCGGCGCGCAGACGACGCGCATCAAGCTCGGCACGGGCATCATGCAGATTCCGGCCCGCACGCCGGCCAACACGGCCATGACGGCGATGACGATGGACGCGCTCTCGGGTGGTCGCTTTCTGCTCGGCCTTGGCACTTCGGGCCCCCAGGTTGTGGAGGGCTGGCACGGTCAGGCCTTCGACAAGCCGCTGACCTGGATGCGCGAATACATCACCATCATCCGCAAGATTCTGGAGCGGAAAGAGGCGCTCGAGTTCGAGGGGACCCGCTACCAGATTCCCTACCGCGGCCCGGGTTCGACGGGCATGGGCAAGCCGCTGAAGAGCATTCTTCACGGCCACCCGAACATCCCCATCTACTCGGGTGCCATGGCGCCGCTCGGCCAGCAGCTGGCGGGCGAGCTTGCAGACGGCGTGCTCCTGACCTGCATGAACCCCGAGCGGCCCGAGGTCATTGTTGACCAGATCAAGGCTGGCCTTGCGAAGGGCACGCGGGGCAAGACGCTCGCAGACTTCGACATCGCGCCGACGGTCGCGGTGGTGCTTGCAGACGACCTTGATGCGGCTCGGTTCCCGCTCAAGATGCAGCTCGCGCTCTACGTGGGCGGCATGGGTGCCAAGAACAAGAACTTCTACAATGAGTACCTGCGCCGCGCCGGCTTTGAAGAGGAGGCCATCAAGATTCAGGACCTCTTCCTCGACGGCAAGAAGGGCGAGGCCATGGCCGCGGTCACCGACGAGATGGTGGACGCCCTCTACCTGGTCGGCACGAAGGAGCGCATCCGCGACCGTCTCGCCGTCTGGAAGGAGTCGGGCATCGGTACGCTCATCGTTGGAAGCCCCGACATCAACGCCATCCGCGTGATGGCGGAGCTGGCCGCGGAGTAGTCTGCGCTAGGGCAGGCCGGTGAGCTTCATGCCCGCGCCGGCCGCCTTGTAGCGGCGGTTGATGTAGAGCAGCACAGGGGTCATCGACTCGAGCGCGACAGCGTTCACGAGGTTGCCCGCGTCGATGCCGCGTGCTCCGAGGTCGCCGATGAGGCCGATCACGGTCTCGACGGCGGCGCGGTCGTTTCCGCAGACGAGGACGTCGCCCTCCATCTCATGTTCGAGGTCGCCGAGGTGGGTGGAGCTCACATGGTGGAGGGTCGCTACGAGTTTGCCCTCGTCGCCGAGGATGGCCTGGGCCTCGAGCGCTGCGGAGTGACCCGGCGGCACCGAGACCTGGGTGACCTTGGGCGGCGCGAGCGGCACGGTGATGTCGATGATGATGCGGTCGCCAATGCGGCCCGCGAGCTGGCGGTAGGTGTCGGCCTGGCCGGTGTAGGGCACGGCGACGAGCAAGACCTCGGCAGTCGCGAGAGCGTCATCGAAGCCGCCGCCCGCGATGGCGCGACCAGAGGCTGCGGAGAGTTCGGCAGCGACCGATGCGCCGCGCTCTGCGTCACGCGATGCCAGCGTCACTTCGTGGCCTGCTGCGCTCCAACGGAGCGCCAGTCCGCGCCCCTCCTTTCCCGTTCCACCGATGATGCCGATTTTCATGCTGTACCTGCGTTGGCGCCGGCCGAGAGCGGCCTGTGGCGTGGAATGGATGCACGATGCTGCTGGAAGGTGCAATGCAGAAATCGGCGGGCCGACTTGCACGCGGGGGAGTGTCGTGCGAGGAGGCGTGACGGGGTCGGCGTGCGGCCCTCGGCAGCCGGAGAGATGGCGTGGCGTTGACGGCAACGATGTATCGTTTCGAAGTGGACCTCTCGGATGTGGACCGCGGGGTCTACGAGCAGTTCGAGGTTCGTGCAGCGCAGCACCCATCGGAGTCGGAGGAGTTCTTCGTTACACGGGTGCTGGCCTACGTACTGGAGTACTCCGAGGCGCTTCAGTTCGGGCGCGGGATCTCGACGACCGAAGATGCGACCATCTGGCAGAAGTCGGGCGACGGCCGGATTGAACTCTGGATCGAGGTTGGTGCGCCTGCTGCCGAACGGCTGCACCGGATCGCGAAGCAGACCGAGCGGCTAGCGATCTACTCACACCGTGAACCGGCCTTTGTGAGGTCGCTCTGGCGTGGCCAGACGGTGCACCGGGCCGACCAGATCGAGGTCTACTTCGTGCCGCAGGAGATCGTCTCCTGGCTGGTCGAGAAGCTGGAGCGGAAGACGGTTTTGAGTGTGAGCCGGAACGACGGAACGGTCTATCTGACCATCGGTTCCGACATGCGCGAATGGTCGGTGGTCGCGGAGCGGGTCGCGACCTCGTGACCGTTACTCCTCGACGAAGTCGAGGGTCTTTCCGAAGGTCTCTCGGAGGGGGATGAGGGCGAGCATCGCGAGCAGGCAGGTGAAACCGCCTAGCGCGAGCGCGGCATTGTCGATTTCCATGCCGCCGTCCCGGAGCGCCTTGAAGGTCAGGGTCATGGGGATGACAGCCGAGCGAACAAGGTTGGGGATGGCTGTGGTGACCGTGGCACGAAGGTTGGTACCGAAGTTTTCGGCGGCGGAGGTCATGAAGAGGGCCCAGTATCCGCAGGTGATGCCGAGTGCGAAGATGAGGCCGTAGAACCGGTCGAGCGTCATGGGCGCTGCGCCGAAGTAGAGGCCGATCAGTGATGCGGTCGCAACGATGAAGATGGCGATGATGACAACCCGGTTCTTGAAGCCCTGCGAGAGGAGTCCGCTGCCGAGGTCGCCGAAGGTGAGGCCGACATAGAACCAGAAGATGGCCTTTGCAGGTGAAGGGAGCTCCAGCATGCCGGCGTGTTTTCCGAACTCCGGGCAGAAGGGGACCAGGATGCCGGCGACGAACCAGATGGGCAGTCCGAGCGCGACCGCGGAGCTGAGCCGCTTGATGCGGTCGGGGTTGCTGAAGAGCATGAAGAGGGAGCCGCGTTGGTGGTGTTGCCCACGGACCTGTTTGAAGATCTCGGACTCGGCGAGCGAAAAGCGCGCGGCCAGCAGGAGCAGTCCGAGGAGCCCTCCGATGACATAGGAGCCGCGCCAGGAGTCGTTGGCGATCGCAGATGCTGCGAGTTGGCTCCCTGCGATACCATCGATGAAGTT
>CAIWGR010000531.1 GCA_903912275.1 uncultured delta proteobacterium | reverse complement strand
ACTTGGGCTTTGCGGCACCGAAGTAGTCGTCCATGTCGAAGCCAGCGCGCGCCACAACGACGCCCTGGGCGTTGGTGACCATGAGCACATCGGGGTCGCGGGCGATGGCGAAGCCGGGGTCACGCTCGCTGACAAAGCGGCCCTCGTTCTCTGCGCGACGCTTCTTGGCCTCTTCGTTCCAGCTCTTGAGGAGCTTGAGGGCGAGCACGTGCGACGTTGCGCTGCAGACCGAGCCAGCGGCGCCCATCGGCACGCCGGTGGTGTCGACCGCGCGGCCCTGTGCATCGACCACCGGCTTGCCGGCCGCGTCGACCGCCGCCGTCTGAACGCGCGCGCTGGCTGTGAGCGCCTCTTGGGTCAGTGGGCAGCCGAAGGCCTGCTCAAGCCCCGAGAGTGAAGCCACCCGCTCCGCCGTCTGGATGAGCGAGTAGTCGTCAACCCGGTTGGCCATGCGAACGGACTCATTGCCCGACTGCACCTTCTTCTCGACCCGATCGGTCAGCTCGCGCTCGAGCCGATTCTGGAGGAGGATGGTCGTCACAGCAAGGAGCGCCAGAACACCAAGAAGGACAGCGAGCAGTTTTCCGCGCAGCATGTTCAAACTCCGAAAAGCGAACCAAAGACACCTGTGAATACAGTATCGGCGTAACCTTACGGCAGAGTGATCCACCCTGTCAAAGGTTCTCCGCGGGTGCGAACCCGCAATGCTGCATCCCGCACGACAGCGCTTTTCCTCGCCTCCCCGTCAGACTTCTGACAGACGAGCGGACTTTGTCGCCCTCTACGTTTGTCCTCGCGCCGCCAATCCGCCCTTCGCGAGGCAGATCCGGTCATTGGCATCCCGCTTGCTTTCTTTCGTCAGCCCCTCGCAGGAGACCTTCCCATGCGCAGCTACAGCCTTCTCTTCGTCTTGCTCCTCAACGCCTGCGCGACAGAGGTTTCGGTCCCTCCCGATGCGGGTGGGAGCGGCGACACGACCTCGGACACCACCGCGGACACCACTGCTGACACCGCTGCTGACACTGCTGCGGACACCGCTGCGGACACCTCTGCAGACACGGCGGCTGACACGACCGCTGACACCGCCGCGGTCTGCCCGGCGGAGCCCTTCTCTGCCGACGCCTGCGACCAAGAGGGCGCGCAGTGCAACTACGGCAGCGAGTGCTGCTGTGGCACCTGCTACCCCAGCACCTTCTGCAACTGCGCCGGCGGCTTCTGGTCCTGCGGCTCCACCGACGCCTGCATGCGACCCAGCTGCGAGGGTTCCACCTGCACCACCGCGGCCGACTGCATTGGCGGGGCGCCCTCCCAGCCGCTCACCTGCACAACGGGTATCTGCACCGCGCCACCAGCTCAAGGCGGCTGCTACGGGCTCGCGGCGGCCGACTGCGAGTCCCACAACGCGGAAGCCTGCGTCTTTACCATGGTCGTTCCTGCGGAGTACCCCGACCAATGCGACCAGCCCAGCAGCTGCTACCCCGCAGCCGCCTGCACTTCCGACGCCGACTGCCCATCCAATAGAACCTGTATGGAGGTAGGCTTTGGCTGTGGTGGCGGGCCACGCAACATGTGCATTCAAACTGGCGGATGACCCGCACGCTGTCTGCCCCGCGGAATCTAGCCCGCCGGCTCGATGCGGGCGTTGATCCACTTCACCGCCCGCCGGTAGTCCTCGGCGCCGCGCGAGTCGGGGTCGTAGTCGAAGATGGACTTCTTGTGCGACGGCGCCTCTTTGAGGCGGGTGTTGACCCGGATGGGGTCGAGCACGCGGCCTTCGAAGTGGAGGCGGAGCGACTGCACCGCCTCGTCCGAGATCTTGTTGCGGGTGTCGTAGAAGGTGGGGAGCACGCCCAGGATTTTGACGGGATGGCCGAGCCGCTCGTTGACGCCCTGGATGGTCTTGAGGATCTGCCGCACGCCGACGAGCGAGAGGTAGTCGCACGAAACCGGCACGAGCACGGCATCCACGTAGGTGAGGATGTTGAGGTTGAGGAGCGAGAGGCTCGGGCCGCAGTCCACCATGATGATGTCGTAGCCGGCGAGCGTTGCCATGCGCTCTTTGAGGAGGCGGTCGCGGCCTTCGTTCATGCGGGCGAGGAAGATGTCGGCGCTGGCGAGCCGTTCGTCGCCGCAGAGCACGTCGAGGTTTTCGCGGGCGCGGACGGCGCAGGCTGCCGGGTCGGCTCCCTCGACCACCACATGGTAGAGGCCCTTTTCGGCGCTCACACCGAGGCTGATGCCAACGTGGCCCTGCGAGTCGGCATCGATGAGGAGCACCCGCTTGCCGGCGGCGGCCATGCCGGCGGCGATGTTGACCGAGGAGGTGGTCTTACCCGTGCCGCCCTTCTGGTTGAGGATGGCGAGTTTGTAGACCGGCTTGGCCGAAGGGCCCTTGAGCGACGCAGCGAACTGCGCGCGGCAACCCTCCGAACAGACCCAGCGAACGGCGCTGCCCATGGCGATACGCTGGTAGGCGTAGGCGGGCGCGAAGGAGGCGCCGCAGGCGGCGCAGGTTTGAGCAGGCAGAGACATTCAACCACCGAGACCACAGAATCGGGGTGGAGATAGCACGCCTGTGGGGTGCGCGGTCAACTTTGATTCGGGCGCTAGTCGTCGCCGACAGCCTTGCCGAGGTGCCGCATGGGGTCGAGCGCTTCGCGTCCACGACCAATCTGGAAGTGGAGGTGGGGGCCGGTCGATCGGCCGGTCGAACCGAGCGCGCCGACCCGCTGCCCCTGGCCGACGCGTGCGCCTGCCGCGACATCGACACGAGAGAGGTGGAAGTACTGGCTCTTCCAACCGTCGCCGTGGTCGATGACGACGCAGTTGCCGGTTCCGCCGCTGCACCAACCGGCCAGCACGATGGTGCCGCTTGCGGTGGCGAGGACCGGGGTTCCCATGGGGGCTGCGAAGTCGATGCCGCGATGCATCTTGCCGCGCTGCCCGTTGATGGGGTCGATGCGGGGCCCGAAGCGGCTGGTGAGGCGGGCGTCGCGAATGGGTTCGGCCCACCGCTCCTTGCCGCCACGGCGCGTCGTAGCGCCGCCCCGCGCGCCCTCGCGGGGCGCATGAACGAGATCCCGTGCGACGATGGCGCGGGCCCGCTGGTAGACGACATGGCGCTCGACAAGCAGGGGACCGCCGCGCGACAGCGTGCGGGTAGCGGGCGGGCGGGCGGGCGGTGCCTCTCCCTGGTCGAAGAGGGTCTCTTCGAGAGAGGCGAGCGCCAATTGCGCCTCGATGCCGGCAACGCTCTGCTGCACCGCCTGATCATCCAGCAGCGCCGACAGCCTGGCTGCCGTTTGCTCCATGGCGCGGTTGGTGACAAGGGGGCCCGCTTCGCCCGCCGCCGCCTCGGCCAACGCGGTCGCGACGATGGTCTCGGCGAGCCGGAAGGGGAGTTCACCGCTCTCTGCGGCGCTGGCCGAGACTGGCGGCAGCAGGCCTGCGAGCAGGAGCAGGAGTCCGAGCAGACATTTCATGAAAGGGCCTCCTGCACGGGCAGGTAGCGACGGCGGAAGCGGGCGAGCGCGACCAGACCCACCGCGACACCGAACCAGAGGGTCGCGAAGCGGATGAGGTAGGTGATGGCTGCAGACTCTGCGGCACCGCTCGCGAGGCCGAGCCGGGTGAGCATGAGGCCGAGCGCGAGTTCGGTCACGCCGAGTCCACCGGGGAGGAAGCTGACGGCGCCGAGCAGGGTGGTGGAGCCGTAGACGAAGAGGGCGGCTCCGAAGGGGGGTGCCTGGTGGCCGAAGCCATGGAGCAGCGTCCAGAGCGCGACGCCTTCAAGCCCCCAGCCAACGATGGCGAGGAGCATGGCGACGGCCATCACGCGGGGGTGAAGCAGCGCAGCCATGCCGGCCTGTGTTTCGCGCATGAGGGGCACGAGCGCGCCAAGTCGCGGCAGGCGTTCAAGTGCGGCAAACAGCGGGGCGCTCCAGCGGGGCTGCGCAAGCAGCGGCACGAAGGCGACGGAGGCGAGGCAGACGGCGATGAGCAGGTTGACCGCGCCCTGCCCGACGACAGCCGCAAGCGGGGCGTAGAACTGGCCCAAGCCGAAGGCGACCACGACGACCAGGCCGAGCACGTCGGTGAGCCGCTCGGCAATGACGATGGCGCCAACCGAGGTGGCGGGCAGGCCGTCGGAGCGGCCGAACAGGTAGGCCTTGAGGAGTTCGCCGAGCTTGCCGGGGGTAACGGTCATGGCGAAGCCGGCAAGGAAGCCGGTGAGCGAGCGGTCTACGGGAAGCCGGAGGTCGAGCGCGGCGAGGTAGCGCTGCCAGCGGACAAAGCGGAGCACATAGTTGATGGCCACGAGCAGCAAGGCGACGGCGAGCGCGCGGAGGTCGAAGGCGCGCAGCGCGGCGAGCAGCGGCAGTCCGCCCACCAGGGTCGCATAGCCGAGGTAGAGCGCGACGGCGGCGATGAGGCCCGTCAGCAGTTTGGACTCGAGTCCCTTCATCGGTCACGCGGCGCAGGAGAGGCGCCCGCCCTCCCCGATTGAGGCATGACGAAGCAGCCAAGGTTTGCTACCGCTCGGGGCCTCCACTTTCAAGAAACGGGACGATGGGCGCAAGGTTCAGAGAGGTCTGTTGCGGGGTCGCGCTGGTTGCGCTGATTGCGCCGCTATCCGAAGCCGCTGCCGCGCCAGCTCCCGACCTCGCGCTCGCTGCGTCGCTTGGGGCCTCGGTGCCGTTCGATGCCGCCATCAACTACGATGTACGGTTGGCCGGGCTGACGGGGTCCACAGACGGCACGAACGGCCGCCCCGTGATTGTGGATCACTACGCTGCCGGCGGCCTGCGGCTCGGCGTCGCGCTTCAGATTCAGCAGTGGTCGGTGGAGTATGCGCTCCGGCGTTACAGCTGGTCGGAGACGCGTGGCACCTGCGACGGCGAGGGGGGCGCGAGCGTGCTCTCCAACGGCCGCATCGACGATATCGGCGTGAAGTATGATTGCGAGGGCGCGAGCAGCGATTTCCGCATCGACGGCGCCACCTCGTCGAACCTGACGGAGCAGTCGCTTGTGCTGATGGTTCGGAAGCCGCTCTTCGACCTCGACTGGCTCGCCGGCTACGCTCTGTACGGCGGAGGCCCCGCAGCGCGCGTCAGTGCGATCGCTACGACGCAGTCCAGCTTTGAGCTGGGCGCAGTTGCCGAGGTCGGCGGTTCGCTCGCCTTTCCGCTCGAGGAGCGGTTTGCGCTTCAGCTCGACGGACGGCTTGGCGGCGGCATCTTTGCAGCTTCGGGCGGAGCCGGGCGGGCGGCTCGGGCCAAGGCGATGGGTGCCACAAGCTACGGGGCACTGCTGGACGACCTCTTTCGCGCCGACCTCCTGCTGGCGCTTCGTTACACGCTCGAATGAGGGGCCTCGACGCGTCCGCGCGCAGCTTCACGGAGCGGGTTTGGGAGATTGTCCGCGCCATCCCTGCGGGAAAGGTCCTGGCCTATGGCGATGTGGCGATGCTGGCGGGCGACCGGAAGGCTGCGCGAGCCGTCGGAGGCGCGCTGCGGGCCTTCGCGGGTGACCATGACGGGCTGCCTTGGCATCGGGTCATCAACAGCCAGGGGACGATCAGCTTCCGCGGCGACCTGCAACGGGCCAACCTGCAGCGGGTGCTGCTGCTGCGCGAGGGCGTGGTGATCTCGGAGCTAGGCAGGCTTGAGATGGGGCGGTTCCGCGCCAACCTCCGCGCCCTCCCCTGCTACGGCGCCTTGGACGAAGGGCTCGACTTCTGAGGGGATTTGCCCGCCGGCGAGGGCTGTCGCTTGAGCGGCGGGCGGAGCGAGGGCCCCGTCTTCACGAAGCCGCCGCGCGGCTTCTCCGCCTTGGCGGGCGGCGCGGGATTGGCGCGCGGCGTCGGCACCCAGACGAGAAGCGGAACCTCGTCGGCCTTGATGGTCCGAGCCTGTCCTGCAGCGATGGCCCGCTGCGCGTCGCGGAGGTGGGGGAGCCGCTCGGGGAGCGCATCTTCGAAGGGGACGAGCACGCCATCGGCTCGCCGACGGGAGCGAGACGCGAGCCCTTGGGGAGCCATCCGCGGCGGATGT
>CAIWGR010000530.1 GCA_903912275.1 uncultured delta proteobacterium | reverse complement strand
GGTGGCGGAGACCGTCTGGGTGCCGACGCTGTCTTCGTCCATCGTGAGGTCGGCGACCAGGCCAGCGACAGGGGCATCTGCGACCGGGGCGACGTTGAGGGTGACGGTGGCCTGGGTGGAGCCGAGCGCGTCGCCGAGCGCGTAGGTGAAGCTGTCGGGGCCGAAGTAATCTGGGTCGGGCGTGTAGCGGTAGTTGGGGGCGCTGCCGTCGATGAGCAGCGTGCCGTGCGCTGGCGCGGTGATGACCTCGGAGATGACGGGGTCGCCGTCGGGGTCTTCGGCATCGAGGATGATGGCGAGGGAGCTGTCTTCGTCGAGCGAGAGCTCGCCCGCGGCTGCCTGAGGCACATCGTTGACCGGTCGGATGCGGACGGTGAGCCGGGCCGTGGCGGAAAACTCGCCGTCATTGACGGTGTAGTTGACCGTGGCTTCGCCGTTCTCGTTGGGCGCAGGGACAAGCCGCGCCATGGGCGCCGAAGTCCCAACGATTATGCAGAGTGGCAACATCGATTCGGTGGTGAACCCTAGAAGGGCCGTCTCAAAATCAGAGGCGTTGAAGGTGAAATCGAGTGGCACATCCTCGTCTGTCTCGACGACGGTGTCGTAGGCGATGGGCGCGAGGTTGGTCGCATCTGCGACGGCCGGCAACAGGAGGGCGGCAAGGGTTGCGGCGGCCAGCATCTGGCAGCGCGACTTCGATAGAAACGACTTCACGCTGGCTCCTGCGTCTTCTGTGTTTTCAGCAGAGAGCCCCTACGCCTCCGGGCATGGATTCACACGACTTTGGGTCGAATTGCGGAAGAATCGCTTGGGGCGAGCGATATCGCTCACCTGCCGCACCCTTGCAGGTGCGTTTCGCGCTGGATCGGCCGGATTCATGCGCGAATCCGCACAGCGGTCAGCGCTGGTGATCAGGCGGACGGACCGCGACAACCTGCCGGGTTCCGGCGGGCGAGTTGCGGTGCGGTGCGGCGTCGGTCGCCCAGCCCCGATCGTGGAGCGCGCCCATGCCGGCCGCCTCTTCAACCATCGCCTGCTCCATGTTCTCGATGGCGCGGCGGGCCTCATCGATCCAGGCATCCTGGGGCTGGTCGTGGTAGCCGAGCATGTTCTCGAGGTTGGCCTGGTCGTGGGCGCGCCAGGTGGTTGCGAGCCGATGGGCCGTGTGGGCCCGCATGCCGAGCTGTTGCAGCGAGAGTTCGCCGGCCTCGAGCGCGCTCGCGAGGGTCTCGCGGACCACGCGATCGACGCCCAGTCTGCGCAGCGCAGAGAAGTGCTGGCGGTTGCGGGCGCGGGCGATGATGGTGAGGCTCGGGTAGTGGCGCCGGACCAGCGCGGCCACCTCGAGCGACGTGTCGGGGTTGTCGATGGCCAGCACGAAGAGGCGGGCCTTGGCGCAGCCGGCGGCCTCGAGGAGCTCGTGGCGCGAGGCGTCGCCGAAGTAGACGGTCTGGCCCAGCTTGCGGAGCATGTCGACCATCTCGGGGTCGAGGTCGAGCACGGTCACCTCGAAGCCTGCGACACGCACAAGCCGGCCGATCACCTGCCCGAAGCGTCCATACCCGGCGATGACCACCTCGGCGTGGTGGCTGCGGATGGCATCGTGGGGGCGTGTGGCGTTGCGCTCCGCCATGCGCGGGAGCGCGAGCCGCTCGAGGGCGATGAAGAGGAGCGGCGTGACGAACATGGAGAGGACGATGAGCGTCGCAACCTCGTTGGCGATTCCGTCGGTGAAGACGCCCGTCTGGCGGCCGTAGGTGACCAGGACGAGCCCGAACTCGCCCACCTGCGCGAGCGAGAAGGCGGCGATGAAGCCGGCCCGCTTGGGCAGCCTGAAGAGGCGGGCCAGCGCGAGCACCACCAACAGCTTGAGCGACAGGATCGCGGCAAGCAGCAGCGCGATGCGGAGCGGGTTTGCAGTGATGACGCTCAGATGGAGCGAGGCGCCGATGGCGATGAAGAAGAGGCCCAGCAGCAGCCCCTTGAAGGGCTGAATCTCCGCCTCGAGCTCGTGGCGATACTCGCTCTCTGCCAGCATCACGCCGGCCATGAAGGTGCCAAGCGCAGGGGGCAGGCCGAGGAGCTCCATGAGGCCGGCGACGGAGAGGACGAGCAGCAGCGCGACGAGGGTAAAGACCTCGCGGGAGCGGGTACGGGCGAGCAGGCCGAGCAGGGGCCGCAGGAGGTAGTGGCCGGCGGTGAAGAGGGTGCCGGCCATGACCAGGGTGAGCAGCAGCTTGAGGAGAGGCTGATACTGCTGCCAGAGGGTGAGGGTCTGTGAGACCTCGGGGACGAAGCGG
>CAIWGR010000529.1 GCA_903912275.1 uncultured delta proteobacterium | reverse complement strand
GGACGGGTCGATGCCACCGCAAACCTCCGGTACACGCTCAAGGGCGTGCAGAAGGGAAACCGAAACATCGCCGTCATCGGCGTGGTTTACGAGACAGCTGCAAACGGGAGCGTGCCCACGCCTGGCAGCAACAGCACGAGCGCGCTCACGAGCCGAGGTCGCGGCGAAGGCTTCCTCCTGTTCGACATGCAGACGGGAGTCGTCACGGAGACGGAGTACCGTCTTGGAATCGTCAATGTGGTGGTGAGCCCTGTGGGAGCGCGCACCACGCTGACGGTCGAATCGACCGCCCACACAACGCGCGACCGCTAAGGGTTCGGGGCCTTTCGAGCGGAGCGCTTTTCCGCTCCATGAGGCAGTCCGCTGTCCCTACGCCAAGGGGCTCAGACCGCTCGGTCGCTCAGAGCTTGAACGGGTAGGTGATCGGAATCGCCGCGCCGTCAAAGGCCTTGAACTTGATGCCGGCGACAACCGCCGCGACACAGGCGCCGGGAGCGCCTCCATCCGGCGATGCGGCACCATTGACGGAGCCCGATGGGTCGATGGTGAAGGAGACCTTTACGGTGGCACCGGCGGTCTCGGGCGTCTTGCAACGAGCGACGCGGCTGCCGTACCGGGCGATGGTGCCACGGACCTCGTCCTTGGTGAGCGAGGTCTTAGCCGCCTCGACGGGCGCGGGCGCGGCGGCCGGAGCAGCTGCAGGCGCGGGCGCGGCGGCCGGAGCAGCTGCGCCAGCACCGCGGAGGCTGTTGAGGACGCCAGCGACGGCATTGTTCGTCTTTCGGGGCGCTGCGGGCGCAGCCTCCGGCGCGGGGGCCGCAGCAGGTGCTGGCGCGGCCTCAGGTGCGGGCGGAGCCACCACCTCTGTGGGCGCGGGACGCTCGGCAACGCGACCTCCACCCGTCGGCGGCGCCGTTCCGGTCGGGGCCGGTTCGGGGGTGTTCGCGGCGACCGCCGTACCAAGTCCGGAACCAGGCGGCACTGCGGCGACCTCCGCTGGAGGATCAACTACGGGGACCTCCGCCGCGGGGGCGGCCGGCGCAACAGCAACGGTTGCAGGCGCAGCTGCTGCAGGAGGCGCCTCGACGGTGGGAGCAGGCCGCGTGGCAACCACGACGACCGCGGCAGCAAGACCCACAACGGCAACGCCAGCGATGGCAGCGACGGCCAGAAGCCCTGTGTTCTTCTTGCGAGGTGCGAGCGGAATCACGGGCGCTGCCATGCTCGCCACGGGCGATCGCGCGCCCTGCGCGGGAGCCGCAGCGCTCGCCAAGACCCGAATGTCGATAAGGCCCGAAGCATCGTTTGCAGCAGCACCCGCCTTCACGGCCGGCGTCGACTGCGTCAGGGTCGCCAGGCTGAAGAGCACGGAGTCTTCACTCCGCTCCGCCACCATCTTGTTGGAGCCCGAGAGCTGTGCTTGCGACGCGGGTGCGAAGAAGTCGGCAAAGACGGGAGCAGCGGCCGACGCCACCTTGTTGACTGGCGCCTCGGTACGAAGGAATTCGTCGGCCACATGTTCGTGAGCCGTCCCGGTGGCGAGCGCCTCGGCGATGACACTGTCACCAAGCAATGCAGGGCCGTCAGACAGGCTCTCAACGGGCGGTGCGGTGAAGCCTTCATTGGCCGCTGCTGCAGCTTCATGCGCTGCCTCCACCGCCGGAGCTGCAGGGAATGCGCCGCTCGGAGGCGGTGCCGGAGGCTCTTCAAAGGCGCTGAACACGGCGGTTCCGCCCGCAAATGGACGCTCCTCCAGTTCGCTCACATCGGCAAGGCGGAGCCAATCCTCCATGCCCTCGCGCCAGACCAGCGTCTCTTGATCCACCTGACCGCCCGCCAGCAGCCCAAAGAGTTCCTCTCGGGTAAGCGGACCGGTCTGCTCACCACCGACGGCGGCAAACCATTGAGCATCTGCCGACGCAGCGGCTGCGTCCGGAGCCTCCGCGGGAGGCAGCGCCGTGCTCGTGCCGGTGACGGCAGAGAACACGCTGGTATGACCACACTTCTTGCAGCGAACCTTGTTCTGCTTCGACTTCAGCTTGTGGTCTGGAATCGTGTATTTTGCGCTACATGCGTCGCAAACAATCTTCATGTGAACCGCTCTCAATGTGGGACGGGGCCTCAGCGCCTCCGACCATCAACAGACCCTGCAGCAGGCGCTGCAGACACACCGAACGACAGAGAGAGAGATTCGGTCTCCCCCGCCACCGACCCGGCGCGCTTTTACTTCAACCCCTCTTCCTGAGAGGCCTTCTCAATGTCCGGAAGGAACGAGCGACGCAGGCTCAGCAGGCTCTGAAACCGCGCGCGACCGCGCTCGGTGTTGAACATCCCCTGCGGCTTCTGCAGCTCGCCATCGATCAGCATTTCGCCAAAATCGATGAACTTGGTCTGCGGCTCGTCGGCCTCCTGCGCCATCGCAACAACGGGCAGCACCAACATCGAAAAAAGAACAAGTGCGGCGAGTTTCTTCATAGGCAACCTCTGGAAGTTCTCTCTCTACCTAGCAGCACCTTAGCGCGCTGCACACCTTTGCAAACTAAGGATTCGCGCCGCTTCCGGACGACGGGGCAGCACCCGACCCCTCAGCGCCCGATCCCTCGGCAGCCGACGGCTCCACAGGCGTCTCCTCCTCGGGCTCCTCCGGCGCGACCAGCTTGTCGAAGGCCTTGAGATCCGCCGGCGTCTGGGGCGTCGTCGTCGCCGCCATCTGGATGAGCGCCTTCAGCGAGCTGCAGATCTTGTCGGCACGCTGGTCACAGGTCGCCTCAGAGCTACCGCGCTGCTCGAGGTTTTTGGTGAACCAACCGATGGCCGCCTTCTGGTTGTTCATGTCGCGGAAGGCGATGTCGCCGAGCTTCTCCGTGAGAGATGGCTCTTGGTCAAAGGCTTCGTGTGCCGCCTGGTAGGCTGCGTAGGCTGCCTCGACCTTGCCCTCGCCGTAGGTGCAGGCCGCGAAGCCAACCATGCCGCTCCTGTCGCGCGGCCGGAGCGCGATGCCGTCGGCGAACGCCACGCAGGCATCCTCGAAGTTGGCATAGTCCAAGTAGATGGCGCCCAGGTTGAGGCTCGCCGCGGCATTCGACGGGTTGTTGGCCACCGCCTTCTTGAAGAAGGACTCCGCAGCATCGGCCTGCCCTTCGGCAATCGCCACAACGCCGAGCTCGTTCTGAACATCGCTGAGCTGCTTGGCCAGGCGGTCGGCCTTCTGCTCGTTGAAGGCCTTGAGCTTGGCAGCATCCGCCTCGCTCAGCTCCTTGTACTGCTCTTCGTCGTCGATGGCCGCCTGGCGCCCGGCGATTTCGCCAATGCACTTCTCCCACAGGTAGCGGGCCATCGGCATGTTGTTCTCTTTCTTGTAGATCAGCGCGAGAACGCCAAGCGCGCCTGGCTCGTTCTGCTCCATCTCCAGCAGCTCCCCGATAAAGACGCGCGCCTGCACGAAATCGCCCTGCTGCGCATAGACGGCAGCAAGATTGGCCTTCGCGTCAGCATCTTTCGGGTCCTCGACCAACACTTTGGCGAACGCATCGGCCGCATCAGCCGTCCGGCCGCCGAGCGCCAGCGCCTTGCCTAGGCTCATCTGAAGCACCCGGCGCTTGCTCACCGGCCAACCGCGCGAAATCAGCTCCTCTACGAGGCGCTCCTCTTGCCGGAAGCTGTCGACCGCCGCGCTGTACTGGCCGAGATCCATCTGAACGAGACCAAGGTTGTCGAGCGCCTCCCAGAAGTCAGGGTCGGCTGCGACCGCCGCCTCAAAGTCCGACTGCGCGCCCACATAGTCCTTGGGCTGCTTGCTCATCTTGCTCACGGCCGCGTTAAATGCGGTGAGCGCAGCAGGCTTCACGCCTGGGATATCCTTGATCTTGGGAACCTCTTCCGTCGACTTCGCAGGGCCCTGAGGACCGCCGCAGGCTGCGAGCAGAAGGAGCGTGGCAGCCAACAGGCCACCGATTCGACGCTGATTCATCTTGGTCTTCTCCATACGCATGACGAGCCCCCTGCCTTACTGCTTCGCCGGCTGCTGCTGCTGCAGCTGCTGGAGACGCTGCTCCTCGGCATACTTCCCGAACGCGGCGAGCTTGTCCGAGAGGTCGAGGTTGTAGGGCGTCGCAACATAGATATCTGCGGTCTTATTCGCCTCCACGCCGTCAGCGCCGCCGAGACGGTTGGAGCGGTCCAGGTCGTGAAGTTGGTCGAGCAGACGCTGGGTCCAGCTCGTGTAGACGCGGCTCTTAACCGAGATGTCGCGCGCCCGCTCGAAGGCATCCTTGGCCTTGCCCGAAAGCGGCTCCTGCATCTGGTAGACCTTCTCATCAATCTTGGTCGCAGCCTCATCGCACTGCTCGTAGGAGGCGTGGTACTTCTCCATGCAGGTGTCGACGTCGAAGGTCTCGACCTTGCCGATCTTCTTGTAGAAGTCGAAGTAGAGCTCACCGATACGGGTACCGGCCGCCACAGCCCATTGGGCATCGCCGAGACGCATGACCTCGAACATCTCCTTCTGGGCTGCGTTGTTTGCCTCACCCTGCGCTGCAAGCTTCTCGGCAAGCTTCTCCCACTTGCCCTCGCGGTACTTCAGGTCCTTGCCTTTGGCGGCAGTGAAGGCCAAATCGGCAACATAGAACCGGGCCGCAGCGACCAACGGAAGGACCGAGTTCCGCGCCTTCTCATCCGGGAAGTTCTTGCCCGGCGCGGTAGTCCACTCCGTCGGCAGGCCGTTCTTGTCGAAGCCGAGCACGCCCGGTCCATACATCACGTAAATCTGCCGGTAGAGCGCCAGTGCGAGGTCCATCTTGCCTGCGTTGCGCCGAATCTCCGCCTGGCGGTAGGTGGCGACCAACTTCCGGACGGTGTCGGTGCCAGCGGTGTCGATGAACTTCTGGTACTCCGCATAGGCGGCATCGAAGCTTTTCCGATCCATCTCGATCTCAGCGATCACGAAGAAGAGGTTGCGCGCCTCTTCCGAGGTCGGCTTCAGGGTGATGTAGCGGTTGTAGAGCGCGATTGCCTTGTCGTACTGCCCCATGGCCTCCCGAAGACGACCGGCCCGAAGGATGGCGACGGGGCGGTCTTCGAAGGTCTCGTAGGCGTCGAGCTTCTCGAACCAATCGGCAGCCTTCTCAAAGTCGGCCTGCGAGTCATGGATGAGTGCAAGAACATACTTCGCCGCAGGAATCATGCCGCGAATGTCCGAAACGGCGGCCGCCTTGGTATCGGCTGCAATCGTCGTGTCGAGGACAGCACCGATGTCGCTCTTGTCGAAGGCGGTCAGGAACTCGTTGTAGAGTTTGATCGACTGGTCGATGTCGCGCGCCTGTTCAAAGGTCGCTGCGGCGCTGAAAAGCGCCTTGGCAGCGAACTCCGAGGTCGGGAACTCGCGGTAGAGCGAGACGCGCTTGTTGGCGGCGAGCACGAACTGCTCGAGCGCGCCGCGGCGGTCACCGTCAATCTCCTGCTTCTTTCCGGCGTCGGTGATCTCGTTTGCCTGCATGTCCATCGCATAGGCGATGTTCCGCTTGAGCTGGTCGGCCTTGCAGAGCGCAGCGTTGTTCTTGCAGGTGCCGAGCAGCGTGCGCGCCACCGACTCAATCTTCCCGTAGTTCTTCACGTGCTGGTAGCAGACGAAGGCGGCCAGACCGGCCTCCTGCGCGAAGCGATGCTTGGCATGGTGCTCAATGATGGTCTCGAACCGCGCGGCAGCCTCACCGACGAAGCCGTTGCGGAGGTAGAGAGAGGCAGCGCGCCAGCTCGACTCAGGGATCAGGTCGTCGTCGGGGTAGAGCTTCGCAAACCATTCGACGATGTCGACATAGTCCTTGCTGGCCGTTCCGAGCGCCTGCTCGGCGACGAACTTGAACTTGTCGGGCGGCGGGAGCGGCTCGCTGATGTCGGGAACCTCGCGCATCATGAAATCGTCATAGACCTGCAGCGCACCGACGGCGGAGTCATGCGCATGCTCGGCCTTCGGGTCGGGCTTCATTTCGACGACCGACTTGTAGAGGTCGCCCGCCTGGCGCAGGTAGACGTCGAAACGGTCGCGCGGAAGCCAGTACTTCTCCGACCACTTCCCGCCGTTGACGATCTTGTAATAGACCAACTCGGCGTAGTCGAAGCGCTGGTCGTAGGACTCCTTGCTGTCGGGGAACCGGCGGAAGAACTCCGCGTAGTCGGCCGCGACCTCCTCCACGAGCGCATGCTGCTCATCGGGCTTGGTCTTGAGGCGCTCCGCCTCCTGGTAGTTACGGTTGATGATGCCGAGCATCGTGCCTTCTGCGAGCTGCCGGGCGTTGCCGAGCGAGCGGCTGCCGGCGGGCTGACTGAGGGTCCAGGCCGCGCGGGGGTCGAGCAGCGCGATGAACTCGCGGGCCCGCGCCTCATAGCGATCCCAGTCGCCGAGCTTGGTGAGCGCGTCGAGCTGCTCCTCTGCCCACTGCGGAACCTTCTCCTCTTTGCCGAACCGCTCAAGGAAGAAGCCCGAAAGCGCGTAGCGCTCCTCATGCTTGCCCTGCGTGTCGAAGAGGCCTCCGAGCATGGTCAGCTTGCGGCGCATCTCGTTCTCGCCAAGCCGCTGCTCGTAGTAGTCACGCGCCGACTGCCAGCCGTTCGGGAGCTCCGAGTAGCACTTGAGCATGTCGGTGAGCGCCTGGTTGCGGAGGTCGTTCCGCTTGTCCTTGGCGGAGTCGATTTCCGAGACCACGGTCTGGAGTTTGGTGAGCGACTCGTCAAACAGCGACTCGTTGATGTCGACCCAGGCCAGCTTGTAGAGCACATAGGTGCGCAGGTCGCAGGTCTTGAACTTGAGCGAGTCGTCGTAGTTCTGGCGCGCAGCTGTCAGAATGCCACGGTCGAAGAAGTGGTCACCCATCAGCTGGTTGGCCTCGCACAGATAGGTCGACTTGGGGTAGTTGCGGGCAAGGTTCTGCAGGTAGGTTACACCCTCAGAGCCCTGATCGTTCTTGATGAGGAGCTCGCCGAGGCGGAAGATGACCTCATCAATGCGCGTGTAACCGGGATGGTTCCGCGCGATGTCCCGGAAGTTGGCGATGGGCACCGAATAGTCGCGGAGCGGCTCGTAGCACTCCGAATCGCCACCGCAGGTGTACCAGTTGTTCATGCACTCGCGGAACTTCGCGTAGACAACCTGGTACTCGGCGTCGGAGATCTCCTTGAGATCCTGCGCCTTGCGGAAGAGGATGTCTGCACGGTTCGGATAGTCCGGCGGCATGTTCTCGAGGATGCCGTCATAGCGCCGAATCTGCTCGTTCAGCTGGGCTGTCAGCCGCTGCCGGTTGCGCTCCGCATCGAGCGAGGAGACCGCGCCACCCGCACCTGCCGCATCGGCCCGAAGCGGCCCATCGCTCAGCGTGGACTGGTCGGCCGGAGCCGCCCCGCCAGAGCAGTCACGATAGGGCATGCCCTCGCCTGCGTAGCCGGGGGTCTCGTGAGCCCGCTGCGCCGAAGCGAGCGCCGGAAACAAAACTCCAGCCGCGAGGGCCGAAGTGAGAAGAACCTTCCGCAACATGTTGTGCACCACGTTCTACCTGAATGAATCGATTAGGGATTGCTTTCCGCGCAAAGACCCGTGTCTTCGTCGCGAAGGTCGGCAGGGTTGCCGCGGAAGTAGTCGACTTCGTCAGACCAGTACTCGCCCTCGTAGGGCCAGAAGAGCCAGTCCTGCGCGAGCAAGAGTTCGGTCTTGGCGGCGGCCTTGTCGACCGTGCCCCCCTCCAGCGCGCGACGGGTCGCGTTGATGAGGTCGCCGTTGATCTCGATGCCGACCTCCTGGCCCTTCAGGCGCCAGTCCACCAGCTCAGCGTCCATCTCACGAAGCAGCTGCGCCACGCGGAGACCGCCGTCGACAATCTTCGACTTGATGTCGAGCTCAATCTGCTGCTGCGTCTCGGTCGCGAAGCTGCCGAGCATGGGCTCAGCCTTCTCGAGCATCTTCGACTCCTTGCGGAGCTGGTTGATGACCTCGAGCTGGCCTTGGTACTGCTTGTCGCGAAGCACCGTGCGGATGGCCTCGACCGGCAGCTTCACAGCGTCGCCCGTGCCCTGCAGCGCGTAGAACTGCTCGGCGGCATTCCAGTAGACCTCCGGTGAGACCGTCTCGGTCACAAAGGCAGCAACCTTCTGCTCGAGCGCGACAATCGACGTATCGAACTCCGAGAGCGCCCGCTCGGCCGCATCCAGGTTGCAGGTGTTGTAGAAGGCCGCGGCCTCGATCACACCCAGTTCGGGGAAGTAGTGCTTGTCGTAGTAGGGGCTGTGAAGCGCCTGAAGCGCGCCGAGCGTCCGGTTCCAGTCCTGCTTCAAGAAGTAGGTCCAGGCCTGCTCGAACATCGCGCGCGGGTGACGCTGCGAATCGGCGCCAATCTTACGGTAGTAGAAGAGTGCCGCGTCGTACTGACCTACCTCGTAGGCCAGACGGGCGAGCGCCAGGTAGGAGAGTTCCTTTGCATCTTTGGCTTCGGCCCTGTCGCCAGCGAGCGTGATCGCGCGCTGGAAGGAGCCGATGGCGTCCCGGTTCTCCTGGTTCTTCAGCTGCATGGTGCCGGAGAGGTAGGCGCCCTTGGCCGCGTCAGGTGAAAACTTGGAGATACGCGAGAAGAACTCGATGGCGCGAACGGGGTTCTCGTAGGTCCAGAAGAAGCGGCCAAGGCAGAAGTTCCAGGCATCTTGGAAACCGGGCGACTGGTCGCTCACCGCGAGATCGGCGAGCCGCTCGAAGGAGGGGTCGAAGTAGTTGGTGTCGCGCGAGATGTCGTCGAGGATGGCGAAGCCCTCCGCGAACTCTGAGTGGCCCGGCCCGAGCAGGACCCACTCCAGCGCCTTACCGCGGATCGCGTAGGCGTAGCCGGCCTTGTGCATCGCGCGGACGAAACCCGTGAGACCGGCGTAGTACTCGGGGGAGTCGGGCGCGGGATTCACCTCGGTCATGAAGCGCTCAAACACTGCGGCCGCGCGAAGATAATCGCCCTCACGCATGAGCCGGTCGGTGGCACGCAGGCCGGCAAACGCGGTCTGTACGCTCGCCGTGCGACGCTTGTCTGCCTCGATGCGCTCGACCATGTTGGCGCGCTCCTGCTCAAAGCGCTCCTGCTCGATGCGACGACGGTCTTCTTCGAGACGCTGCTGGCGCTCGCGCTCCTGCTGCATCACTGCCGCGTCGTTGCGGCCACGACCGCCTCCGGGGCGGACGGCTGCACCACTGCCGCCACCGGGCGCTGCCGTGCAGCCCACCCGCAAGCAGAGCTCATCGAGGACCGGCTGAGGGATACCCGCAGCGCGGAGCTCGCCGATCTCGGCTTCGGTGATGTTCACGCCGCTCGTGTCGCTGCGGATGACGTTGACGATGACATCCGCAGACAGACCTGCAAGCTGCAGGTTCATAATCTGGCTCTTGTCGATGGCGAAGGCCGCGGTCGAAGACAGCGCTACAAGCGCAGCCACAGACCAGGCCGCCACGCGACGGACCATCTTGGATTGAAGGGATGAGACAACCATGTCAGGTTCCTGGCAGGTATGGGGTCAGAGAAGGAGACAGACCGTTCAGCCTAGAAGAAGTAGGAGGCGCCGAGCGCAATCTCCGTCGGCAGCGCCGTGCCACCGCCTGTCTTCTTGAAGATGAACTGCCGGACATCGACACGGAGCGCGAACGACTGCGCGAGATGGATATCCCAGCCCGTCGCAACAATGGCCTCTGCGGTCGTCTTGGCCTTGGCCACGCCGAGGTCACCCTCGTCGCTGGTCTCAACGCCAAGCGCGCCGGCACCGGCGCCGAAGAACCAGTCGAAGTGGGCAAGCTTCTGGCCTGCGAAGGCGAACTTACCGTACATCGGCGACCAGTTCACCACCACATTGCCCCGCCACTTCTGGAGGTCGCGCGAGAAGATGTTGTAGTCCCCTTGATCCCGCAGGTAGTCAGCAAGGTCGCTTGCCTGCGTCAGGAAGACGTAGGAGCCAGAGGCCTCAAGCGATAGCGACTCGGTGATGTGGTGACCGATGCGAAGGTTACCCTGCGTGTAGGTCTGGAAGGGGTCGTTGGGGAGCATACCCACGCCGAGCGTGAGGTTGGTCTGCCCGTCCTTCTCGAAGAGACGGCGCTGGATGACCCGCACCTGGCGCTGCTTCGCCCAGAACTCCACCTTGTCGTCAGACTCGGAGGCAGGCGCCGCAGCGGGCGCGGCAGCGGCTTCGTCACCGCCCTCCTGCGCGCTGGCAACAAGCGGAAAAGAGGCCACGGTAGCAACCGTGGAGAGGACAACAGCCAGTCGGGTCAAGAGATGCATTCTCTCCTCTCGAACGAAATCGGGGGACGAAGGACGGCGAAACCGAAACAGGGATGAAATTTGGTAGCGGCTCATAGGCAAGCCCCCGAGCCTTCTGGGTCGGGTTCGCCCGAAGCGGTGCAGAAGTGACAATCGTTCAGGCCCTCGGCGCAAAGGCAGTCTGCCGCCACCTCGCCGACGGCGCAAAAGGCAGGCCCCCGCTTGAAGAGGGTGAGGCGGTTATCGCCATCGGCCGAGTAGGCAAAGTCTACCGACTTGACCCCCTTGTTGAGGGTCGCATCACCCAGGGTGACGGCCATGGTTGTTGCGACGCGGTAGGAGCCGGCCGGCAGGCTGTCCAACCCTCCAACAACAACGCCCAACTCGAAGCCGCCCGCGATGTTGTTCGCGATGGCAGAGTAGGCGGTCTCGAAGTCAGCAGGACTCGACAGATACTGGTAGCTGCCGCCCGTCTGGCAGGCGATCTGCGCAAGGTGGTCGATGGGTCCCGCGGGGTTACGAAGACCGCCATCACCCGGGTAGTCGAGCTGCAGCACATGGACCTGAACATCGTTCCCCAGCAGCGCCGACACCGCTGTGTCGAAGTTCTCGGTGTTGATGTTCGAGCCATCGTCGCGGCCGTCTGTAACCAGGATGATGTGCTTCCTGCGCGTGGTGGTGGCCGCACCCAAGATGGAGGCACCCTCTTTGAGGACGCCGTAGTTGGAGCGCGGGCCCTGCTGCGAGGTGCTCTGGACCTGCGTGAAGAGGCCATCGACGACAGCGTTGACCCGCTGGATGTCGTTCACGACCTCGCCATCCACCCGGTTGAAGCAGGTCTCGGGGGTGGCGCCGGCAGGCAGCAGCTTCAGCGTCAACCCCGAGGGCTCGTTGAAGTAGCCGACGCAGATCTTGACGGACTCGTCGAGGCCGCCGGGCAGGTTGGCGAGCGTAGCCAACCGCGAGGTGAGGTAGTAGGCCGACGAGGTGCGATACTCGTTCGGGTCGCTCTGACGGTCGGGGTTCGAGGTGCCGTTGGTGTTGGCACCCAAAATGGTCGAACCGTTCGAGAAGAGGACGAGCACCTCGTGGGTGAAGGGGGTCGGAGGCCGGGTCTGGACCAGCTGGCGCGACGTGATCTGGCCGAGCGTGGTCTTGAGCTGGCAGACGCGGGTGGTATCGCCCGAGGTCTGGGCGCGGGCGCGGAGATCGCAGACCATGCCGTTGGTGCAATCAGCGTCGGTCGCGCAGGCGATGTCTGGCGCAGGGTAGACGACGGCTTTGTTGGCGGGCGACTCCGCCAAGTCAGCGAACTCGACACTCGCTGCGTTGAAGTTGTCTGGCACCTTCACCTCGAAGCCGGGGAGCTTGCTACCCTGCCGGATGGGCAGCGCAGGCTGCGTGCTGGTGGTCATGGCGAACTGGATGCGAACACCCGACTCGTCGCTCACGCCACAGGCGCCTTCAAAGGGGAGCGCGCCTGTCGAGTAGACGGCGCCCAGCTTTGCCGGGTCCTTGGAGATGAAGATCGATGGCTTGCAGCCGGTCAGCGCTACGAGGCAAAGCGCCATCGCGGCCATTGCGCCGGTCACTGCCGATGCGCCTGTGCGGCGCGTCCGAACACCCTTTCGCAACATGTGAACTACTCGCGTTGTGCAGGTCTAGGAACCAGCCCCGATCATCGCAGACGGACGAGGGCGCTAACCCCCTACCCAACCGCCCCTCCGTTTTCAATCGCGATCAGCAGCGAGGCGAGCAAACCTCACGGTCGCGCCTCGCCCTCGAAAGCAGCCTAAACTGTGCTCGGCGTAGCGTCGCTGCCCGTGCCTGCCGACCTCGCGAACTCCCGCTGCTTGCGCCCGGTTCTGCGAAGCCATGTTGACATCACAATCGGGCTCCACTACACGCCCCCCGTCCGTTCACACGGTCAGGTAGCTCAGTCGGTAGAGCAGAGGATTGAAAATCCTCGTGTCGGGGGTTCAATTCCCTCCCTGACCACTCCGCAACAGCCCGAATGCCCTCCAAGGTCGTTCGGGTTTGTTCGTTTTGCCCCACCTCTTCCGCGCGGCAGAAGGCTTGCCTCGACTGCTCCCGTGAAGCATGGGTGGCAATCTCCTCCCCTCCCAACGAGCCGTCGCATGAGCCTCTCCGACAACTACGCTAGGTTCACCAAGGGCGCGTCACGGTTCGCCGGCCGCTCGGTCACCTTCTCCCTTGCCGTCCTCATCATCGCTGTCTGGCTCATCACCGGGCCGCTCTTTGGCTTCAGCG
>CAIWGR010000528.1 GCA_903912275.1 uncultured delta proteobacterium | reverse complement strand
GGGCCCAGTAGGCCTTGTAGGAGCTGAACTTCTGCACGAGCGACTGATACTTAAACTTGGAGGCGGCGCTCCGGATGCGCTCCTGGCCCAGTCTGTGGAAGCCGATGACCACATCCTTCTGGAGGGTGTAGGGAGCCATCTTCTCGACGCCGAGGAAGAACTGCTCATAGATCACGCGGAGCCGGTCGAGCTTCTTGGAGAGGAGCTCTAGTTCGGCCTCGAGGGCCTCGGGCGTGAGGTCTGATTCGAGTTTGCTGGCCATCATCCATCCGTCGGTAGTGAGGTGATGTGTAGCGCGGAGCGAGGCACCGACGCAAACATCGGAATGCGACCGGCCTTGTCAGGGGCGCGCGGAGGCGGTTAGGGGGCGCGACACGCTCGTGGAGGGCCGATGCCGACCGCCAATCATGTCTTCTACATTCCGCTCATGCTCGCGGCCGGGTTCGCAGCCGGTGCGGCGTGGGGCCGGAGCGCGCTGCGGGCCGAGTTGGCAGCGGCGGAGCGGCGCAAGCGTCGCGAGGCTGCGATTGCGCGTGGCGAGTCGCCCGAGAGCGAAGCGCGCTAGGGCTCGAAATCTTCGAGGTCCTCGAACTCCTCGAAATCTGCCGGCCCTTCGTCGTCGAAGTCGACCAGCGTCGCCTCCTCCGTCAGGATAAGCTCGGCGGGGATCTCGATCTCGGGCACCGTGAAGTGGGCCCTGTCGGGAGCAGGGGTGGTCTCCCAGAGCGCGCCCATGGCGTCTACGATGCCGCGAAGCCCCGCGCGTGTTGCGGAGGAGAAGGCGAAGAAGCGGTGACCTAGCCCCTCGAAGTGGGCGCGAAGCTCAGGCTCTCGCTCGGCCACATGTGGCAGGTCCATCTTGCCGAGCGCGACAATCTGCGGGCGCGTTGCGAGCGAGGGCGAGAACTTGGCGATCTCGTTCATGAGGGTTTCGAAGTCGGCGACGGGATCGCGCCCGGTCTCGTCCATCAGCGCCGGGTCGAGGACCTCGATGACATGGCAGAGGGCTCTGCAGCGCTCCACATGGCGAAGGAACTGGATGCCGAGACCGCGTCCATCGGCGGCGCCTTCGATGATGCCTGGGATGTCGGCGACAACGAAGGAGGCCTCCTCGTGGAACCGCACGAGGCCGAGGTTGGGGACGAGGGTGGTGAAATGGTAGTCGGCGATCTTGGGCCGCGCGTTCGAGATCACCGAGATGAGCGTCGACTTGCCGACGCTGGGGAAGCCGATGATGCCGATGTCGGCAAGGAGCTTGATCTCGAGCTGGATGAGGCGGGTGACGCCGGGCTCACCGGGCTGACAGAAGTGGGGCGCCTGGTTGACGCTGTTCTTGAAGAAGCTGTTGCCCTTTCCGCCTCGTCCGCCCTTGGCGATGACGTAGCGTGCGCCGATGGTGGCGAGGTCTGTGATGAGCTCTTCGGTCTCGGCGTCGCGGATGATGGTTCCGACGGGGAGGCGGATGATGAGGTCATCGCCGTTGGAGCCGTCCTGGTTCTTGGGCCGACCTGGGTCGCCATGCTTGGCGGCCATGTGGCGCTTGAACCTGAAGTCGAGGAGCGATCCGATGTTGGCGTCGGCTACGAGGATGACGCTGCCTCCGTCGCCGCCGTTGCCGCCTGCGGGGCCGCCTTTGGGGACATAGGTTTCGCGGCGGAAGGCGACGGCGCCCTTACCGCCATTACCGGCGGAGGTACGAATGGTGACGCAGTCGACGAAGCGCATCTTGGAGAGAGCCAGAAGAGGGGGACAAAACGAACGAAGGGCGACTGGTAACGACCAGCCGCCCTGCGACAGCGGAGAGCTTGTTAGGCCTCGGCGGGAAGGATGCTGACAGAGCGCTTGCCGCCGGCGCCGACGGAGAAGAAGACCACGCCGTCGATGAGGGCGAAGAGGGTGAAGTCACGCCCCATGCCCATGTTGTTTCCGGGGTGGAACTTGGTGCCGACCTGACGAACGATGATGTTGCCAGCGCGGACAACCTGACCGCCAAACCGCTTTACGCCGCGGCGTTGACCGCCGGAATCGCGACCGTTGCGCGATGAACCTTGACCTTTTTTATGTGCCATGACGAGCTCCGGAGCGGCAGATCAACCAGTGATGCTGGTGATACGAATGCGGGTGAAATACTGACGGTGACCACGCCGACGCTGGCTGTTCTTGCGGCGACGGATCTTGAAGATGATGACCTTCTTAGCGCGGGCCTGGGCGATCACGGTCGCCGAGACGGTGGCGCCAGCGACGTGCGGGCGGCCGACCTTGATGGAGCCGCCATCACCGAGTGCAAGCACCTCGGAGAAGACAACGATCTCGCCAAGGGCGCGGGGGTTCTGGTTATCGTCGAGCAGCCGCTCAATGTTGAGGGAATCTCCCTCTCTGACGCGATACTGCTTGCCACCGGTACGAATGATTGCGTGCATATGTTCCTCGAGTGCAGTGCGGGGGAAGTGAATTCGCTTGACCCGCAAGCCACAAATCTCACGCCTGCCGAGATGGCGAGCGGGAGGCGGGCTCTAGCCGAAGCAGGGGCGAGCGTCAAGGTGTCGGCGGGCCTCGACGGATCCTCCCCGATGCGGCTTCGAGGCAGAAAGTTGCCGATTCCGTTGACGGGGCGGCCCGAAGGTGCTTGCTCGCGCGGCAGATTGCGGAGCAGCGGACGACCTCCGTTCGCTCTCTAGGACTTAGCCCTGAGGATCCCGATGTCGAAGCCCCCCGTTCGTGTTGCCGTCACCGGCGCTGCTGGTCAGATCGCCTACAGCCTGCTCTTCCGCATCGCCTCCGGCGACCTGCTCGGCAAGGATCAGCCGGTCATCCTCCACCTCATCGACCTGCCGCCCTTCCTGGATGCGGCGCGCGGCGTCGTCATGGAGATTGAGGACTGCGCCTTCCCCACCTACGCGGGCAGCGTGGTCACGGCCGATGCGGCCGAGGGCTTCGGCGATGTCAACGTGTCGCTCCTGGTTGGCGCCAAGCCGCGCGGTCCGGGCATGGAGCGGGCCGACCTGCTCAAGGACAACGGCAAGATCTTCATCGAGCAGGGCGACGCAATCGACCAGAACGCGCACCCCGACGTGAAGGTTCTCGTTGTCGGCAACCCCTGCAACACCAACTGCCTTATCGCAGCGTCGCGGGCCAAGCGGACCAATCCCCGCAACTACACCGCGATGACGCGGCTCGACCAGAACCGCGCCGTCGGCCAGCTGGCCAACCGAGCCGGCGCCATGCCCGGCGATGTGCGGAACATCGCCATCTGGGGCAACCACTCGCCCACCATGTTCCCGAACTACTACGAGGCCACCATCGGCGGAAAGGCGGTGACCGAGGTCATCACCGACGAGGCCTGGCTGAAGGGCGACTTCATCAGCCGCGTGCAGAAGCGCGGCGCGGAGGTCATCAACGCTCGCGGCAAGTCGTCTGCGGCCTCTGCCGCCAACGCGGCCATCGACCACATCTACTCGTGGGCCACCGGCTCGGTGCCGGGTGACTACACGTCGATGGCGGTTGTCTCGGACGGCTCCTACGGCATCCCCGCGGGCCTCGTCTTCTCCTACCCGGTGAAGATCACCGCGCCGTGGCAGTACGAGATCGTGCAGGGCCAGCAGCTCAATGAGCATGCGCAGGCGGCCATCAAGGTGACGACCGATGAGCTCCTCGGCGAGCGCGACGCCGTGAAAGAGATGATCGCCGGCTAGAGCGCCGCGACGGCGCGGGCGAGTTCATACTGGTCGCCGCCGACCGTACCGACAGTGGGCCCGAGGTGGCGATTCCAGAGATGGAGCGCAGCCTGCAGGGCCCACGGCAGTTTTTGCCCGTCGGGGTCGTGTTCGCCGAGGCGTGCAAGCTCTGCTGCATACCAGAGGGCGGCGAGCGGGACGGAGAGCCGCTTGATGGCAAGCGTGGCCCGGTCGTGGGGCAGGGCGCGGGTGGCGTCGAGGCGGGCTGCAAGCTCGGCGATGGCGGCCGGCGCGGCCACGACGAGCGGTCGGGCGACATCGCTCGATAGGGCTTCGAAGCGGGCGCTCACATGGGCGAAGAAGGCGTCGTCGATGCGGCCGCGGTGGAGGTCGCGGGCCATCTGGGCGCAGAGCACGTTGGGCGTGCCCTCCCAGTTCTCGCAGACGATCATGTCGCGGTGGAGGCGAGGGAGGATGGAGAAGCTCTCGATGGCGCCGTTGCCGCCGAGGGTTTCGATGCCGCGGAGGGTGGTCTCGACGGCGAGGCGCGCGGTCACCACCTTGTTGAGGTTGGTGGCGAAGCGAACGAAGGCCTGCTCGTCGGGCGTCGCGGTGCCGCGCATGGCACGCTCGGCGGCGGGGGCGAGGGAGAGCGTTGCGACGAGAGAGGCGGCTGCGTCGGAGCGCATCGCGGCGACCAGGTCGATGACGGAGGCGTAGTCGGCGATGGGGCCACCAAAGGCGCGGCGGTGGCGGGCGTAGGAGGCTGCGACCGAGGCGGCGCGGAGCGCGGCGCCCGTGACGGCGATGGCGTTGTAGATGCGCGAGAGGTTGATGACGTAGCGCATGACGGTTCTGAAGCCGTCGCGGAGCGGGCCGACGCTGTGGGCGATGGCGCCTTGGAAATCGATCTCGCCGCTCGGCATGGAGCGGGTGCCGAGTTTGTCTTTGAGGCGTCGGATGACGAAGTGGTTGGGTGCGCCGCTGGGCAGGATCTTGGCGACGAGAAAGAGTCCGAGTCCGGCGGTTCCTTCGGGGCCGTCGGGGTAGCGAGCGGTCATGAGGATGAGGTCGGCGCCTGCGTTGCTGCAGAACCACTTCTCGCCGTGGATGGCGAAGCTGCCGTCTGCGAGCGGGAGGGCGCGGGTGTCGCCGGCGCCGACGTCGCTGCCGCCCTGGACCTCGGTGAGGAACTGTGCGCCATCGAGGCGGGTCTTGTAGGAGCGGGAGAGCAGGCCGGGCAGGTAGGCGGCGCGGAGCTCCGGAGAGCCGACGGCGGAGAGCGAGGAGATGATGCCGGCGGTGCAGGCAACGGGGCAGTTGTGGGCTGCCTCGCCGCACATGGAGGAGAGGGTGAAGAAGGCGAGGCTGCGGAGCAGGCCACCCTCGTGGGCGAGTTCGCCCATGAGCCCCGACTCGTAGATGACCCGGCCGGCGTCGTGGTAGCTGGGGTGGTTCTCAATCTCTTCGGTGCGGTTGCCGATGGCGTCGTAGCGCTCGAGACGGGGGAGGTTCCAGGGCCGGTTGTTGATGGTGGCGGCCTCGTCGAGTTCGGTGGCGCAGGCCGCGCCATGGGTGTCGAGGCGTGCGATGAACTCGG
>CAIWGR010000527.1 GCA_903912275.1 uncultured delta proteobacterium | reverse complement strand
GTCGGCGAATCTTCGCCGGCCGTTCGGCGTTTTTGGCTGTCCGCGCGGCGTTTTTCGTCCGCGCCATGGGGCGCATGACAACTTTTGTCTCCTGCTGTTGTCCGCGACGATGGGATGTCCGGCAACTCTCTCTGTTCTCGGCATCTCGCGCTGCCGCGTCTTTCCTAGCGATGCTCATTTTATTTGCCTGAGCGACTGAAGATCGTCACAATGGCCCGACTTGTGCATCATCCATCGCGATACCCTCTCCCCCCAAAGACATCGAGGCACCATGTCCGTCCGCAACCGCAAGGGATTCACCCTCATCGAGCTCATGATTGTCGTCGCCATCCTCGGCATCCTCGCCGCCGTCGCGATCCCGGCCTTCCTCAAGTACATCAAGCGTTCCAAGACGGCCGAAGCCACGATGAACGTCCGGAAGCTCTTTGACGCCTCCGTCGTCTACTTCGCCTCCGAGCATGCTGGTACGGGCGGTGGCATCCTTGCTGCCGTCTTCCCCGACACCGCCGGTCCCCTTCCGCTCCTCACCGCCATCGGCGATGTGAAGGTCACCACGGCCCCCTCCTCGTGGGACGGAGTGCCCACCTGGAACGCCCTGCAGTTCTCGGTCGCCGACCCGAGCTACTACGCCTACCAGTACAACTCGAACGGCTCGACGACCAATCAGGCCAAGTTCACGGCCACGGCCTTCGGCAACCTTGACGGTGATGCCGACTTCGCCACCTTCACCCGCGTCGCCTCCGTCGTCGCGATGGAGATCAAGGGCGGCGCCGGCCTCTACATCGACAAGGAAATCGAGTAATCGATTCAGCCTCGGATGATGGGCCAGCCCTTGGGCTGGCCCTCTTCGTTTTTGTCTCCTGATTCTCGCAGTTTCTCGCCGCTGCGAACATGACAGCCGCCCCTCTTTCGCCTAGCGTTTGGCAACTGTCGGCGGCCCTCTGCCGCTCCCGTCTCGCTGGTCGATCCGTGCAACACCTCGCGACATCGAAACCTGCCCGGTTCTCCCTGCTGCTGCCGGTACTCGCATGCCTGCTCGGCGCAGCGTTGATCGCAGAGGCGAAGCTGAGCGCTACCTTGCTCCGCGCGGCTGAGCCGCTCCCGTCGCGGAGCGCTGCCGTAGCGCCCGCCTCCGCGGCTGCGACCTGGCGTCTGCTCTCGCTGGGGCACCACGAGGCCGCCGCCGACCTTCTCTGGCTGAACGCGCTCTCACAGTTCGCCCAGACCTATGGTCTCGCACGCAACCCACGTTGGATGGACGAACACATCGATGCCATCGTCGGCGTCGATCCCCGCTACCGCATTGTGTACGAGTGGGCCGGTACCATCGTCATGTATGGCGCGGTCATCAACAACGACTCGGTCAACGCCTCCATCCGTCACCTGGAGCGTGGTCTGGAGCGCTTCCCCGGCGATGCGGTGCTGCTCTCCATGCTCGCCGTGAACTACCTGTTTGAGTACCACCCCGTGAGCGACGCAGACAAAGAGCGCTCGCAGCGGCTCGGTAGGCAGGCGCTCATTGCCGCCGCCGATGCGCCCGACGCCTCGTCGACGATTCGTCTGGCTGCGGCAACCGTAGCGCGCAAGTCGGGCACGCGCGGAGAGGCCTTCGCGACCGCCCGCGCCGGACTCCTGGCCGACGACGGCGCAGAGCAGGTGCGGTCGCTCCGTACCCAACTCGGTGAGGTGCTGCGCGGGCCGGAGCTCCATACGCTGCTGCAGGAGCGGCAGGTGCTGGTCGCGCTCCGCAACGAGTTGCATTGGGGCGGGCTAGCGGCCGAGACCGCGCTGCTGATTCACCCCGAGCCTAGGCTCCTCTTCACGGCCCAAGAGCTGGCCATTCCGACCATCGACGAGGCAGAGTGATGAGCAGTTCCCCAACGCGCAGGCCAGTTGTCCTTATCACGGGCGGCGCAGGCTTCATCGGCAGCACGCTCGCACTCCGGCTCGCCGCAACGTGCGATGTCCGCATCTTCGATACCTTTGCGCGCAACGCTCTCGCCGGAACCGGCCTCGACGCGCACCCTGCAGTCACGCTCTTGCGTGGAGATGTCCTCGACGGCGCCGGCGTCGCAGCGGCGATGCAGGGTGTTGATCAAGTCTATCACCTCGCCTCAATCGCGGGCGTGGGCACGGTTCTCAACCATCCCGTGCGGACCATGCGGGTGGCAATCCAGGGTACCTTCTCGGTGCTCGACGCTGCCATTGCACAGCCGGTTCTACCGCGGGTTGTCGTCTTCTCCACCTCGGAAGTCTACGGGCGGCAGGCGCGAAATGTGTCGGAGTCAGACGACACCGCCGTAGGCCCTGTGTCGCAGAGCCGCTGGACCTATGCCTCTGCCAAACTTGCGGTTGAGCATCTCGCGCACGCCTTTGGGCGGGAGCATGGGCTGCAGGTGGCGACGGTCCGCCCCTTCAATGTTTACGGTCCCCGTCAGGTGGGTGAGGGCGCCGTCCACCACTTTGTCCGAAAGGCACTGCTGGGCGAGCCGCTCGTGGTTCACAACGATGGCTCGCAGTCCCGCTCCTGGCTCTTCGTGGACGACATGGTCACAGGCACCATCGCGACCATGGAGCGCGATGAGGCGGTCGGTCAGGCCTTCAACCTGGGCAACCCCGATGCGACCGTCTCGGTACGCGAACTGGCCGAGCTCGTTGTTGAAGTTTCGGGATCCTCGTCGCCGATTGTCTCCGAGG
Source organism: uncultured delta proteobacterium (assembly GCA_903912275.1). Classification (GTDB taxonomy): domain Bacteria; phylum Myxococcota_A; class Bradymonadia; order REDH01; family REDH01; genus CAIWGR01. Next base: position 1,279 of record CAIWGR010000527.1, on the reverse strand, counting down.
CTCGAGACTACCCCGATATCGAGGTCCGTATCCCGAGCATTGACCGTGCCCGAGTGCTGCTCGGTTTTGCGCCGGAGGTCGACCTTCGTGCGGGCATCGAGCGAACCATCGCCTGGTATCGGACGGGCGCATGATTCGACTCAGCCACCCCAACTTTGAGCCGCGCGATCTGGAGCGCATCGCCGAGGTGCTGGCGTCGGGCATGCTGATTCAGGGCAAGATGGTGGCCGAGACGGAGGCGCTGGCGTCGAGCTTCCTTGGGGCTGAGGTTGTGGCCTGTTCGAGCGGCACCGCGGCGGTCCATCTGGCGCTCATGGCGCTTGATCTTCGGCCGGGCGACGAGGTCATTCTCCCCACCTTCACCTGGCCCTCCGTGGCCAATTGCGTGGTGCGTGAAGGGGCCACGCCGGTCTTTGTCGACATGGATCCGGCGACGCTTTCGCCGGGCGTAGCCGAGGTGGAGGCTGCGCTGACACCGGCAACGCGGGCGGTCATTGCGGTGCATCTCTTCGGGCTCGCCGCGCCTGTGGCAGAGATGGCCGCGATGCTGTCGCGGCGGGCGCCATCGGTGCGGCTCATCGAAGATGCCGCCTGCGCGATTGGCACACGGGTTGGCGATGCCTTGGCGGGTACCATCGGTTGGGTTGGCTGCGTGAGCCTCCATCCGCGGAAGATTGTTACGACGGGCGAGGGCGGTCTGCTGGTGACGCGTGATGCGGAGCTGGCCCGTCGTCTTCGGCGGCTTCGCAATCATGGGATGGAGCCGGGCGGCGAGGGGATGACCTTTTTGGATGCCGGCCTGAACTACCGGCTCTCGGAGCTCGGCGGCGCGCTCGGTGTGGGGCAGATGGAGCGGCTGGAGGGGATCATCGCCGCGCGCAGGAGCCTGGGCGAGGCCTATCTGGAGGCGCTGCAGCGGGAGCCGCTGGTGGAGATTCCGGCGGGCTGGCGCGATGCTGGCGCTGTGTTTCAGGCCTTCGTTGTCTGGTGGCGTGGGCAGACGCCGCGGCCGCGTCTCATCGCTCGCATGCGGGAGCTGGGCGTGGAGACGACGATGGGAACCTACAGCTGTGCGTCGCAGCCCTTCTTCCGCGACCGGTTCGGCTCCCGCCCCGAGGCCTACCCTGTGGCGACGGCCGGTGCGTCAGAGTTGCTTTCGCTGCCGCTGCATCCGAAGATGCAGCCGTCGGAGGTAGAGACCGTAATCGCTACGTTGCGTCAGGTGGAGAGCGAGTGGCTGGAGGGCCGGCATGAGTAGCGGAGTGTCAGAGACGGTGGT
>CAIWGR010000526.1 GCA_903912275.1 uncultured delta proteobacterium | reverse complement strand
GGATCTGATCGCGGACCACCTCGGCTTCGCGCCAGGCGCCATGACAGCGATGCAGCGAGAAGGAAGCATCGGGAGCGCGGAGGGGAATCGTCGGGGCGTCGAAGGCGTCGACGCCGGCATGGATACGCCCCAGCAAGGAGTCGAAAGGGGCGCGACGACGCGGCGGCAGGAATTCCTCCACGTCGGGCTCGACGAGGACGATGACCTTATCCTGTTGGAGCGTGTAATACTTGCCGCAGGAACGGAGGAGGCGGAAAGAGGCGCTACGCTCGGACTTGTGTTCAGCATCGTCCCCTTCCCCGGCTTCGTAGGCTTTTAGGTCGCCGAGGAAACCTTCGGTCGGCTGCAGGATGAAGAGGTTGACCTCGAGCACCTCTCGCAAGGCGTCGAGGATCTGGAGGTGGGAGCGAGGGATATCGCCGGCGGAGAACAAGCAAAGACGACCAGGTAGGCGGGCGGCGATCTTCGCCCGGTTCGCCGGCTGTCGAAGGGCACGCAAGACATCCGCCTCATGGATTGCGGAGGTCAGCGGGATGGAACGGGCCTGGGAGAACTCCGTGCGCAGGTCGCGGATGGCCGAGCGCCAGAGTTGGGACCAGCGATCCGAAGCAGCGCTTTCGGCGCGCTCGATCCAGTCGGCGTCATTGCGGAGCAGTTCGCGATAATGACGCGTCAGGCGGACGCAGAGATCCCAAAGCACCGTACCACCGTCCTGCTCCGGCACGCCGACGTAGTCCTTCCATGGACCGGCATCCGCGGACAGCAGCGCATAGAACTTGGAAGTCAGGCCCTGCAGAGGGTCGGTCGGGAATTCCTTCAGGCCCTCGTCGCGCAGGATCGAGCAGAGCCAAGGCGTCAGGCGCCAGGTGCTGAGCAGGTCGGCGTTCATCTGCACGCCCAGGCCGCCGTCGCGGATCAGCCCGTGCGTGAGCCAGTTGCTGGGGCCCTTACCGTCGATCACGATAATATCCTTATGGAAAGGCTTGCCGTGCGGACGTGCCAACACCTCGGCGAGGCGCTGAGCCAGCGCCGGCATGTCGAGGCTCTGATATAGATACAATCCGGACATCGGGGAAGCCAGTGAGATACCACGCGGGGGACGTTTGGCAACCTAGCCGAGCGAGAAAGGGATAATATTCCAATCGGAGGACTCGTGGGCTGGAGGATCGGAGGTCTATAGATGACACATCTCAAAGGGAGACCGGAAACCGGATGATGAGCCAGGGGACACTGATGAGCATAGGACTATGCCAAGCGCCGGTAACTTCTGGAATGCTGGCTCGAACGGCGGCGATGGCAATCGCCGCCCTACCCTCCGCCACCTGGAATGATTGCAGGTAGGGCATGACGTAGTCCTGCCCCTACCCTCCGGCCACCATACGGCGACCTTGTTTCGCAGCCTGCCAGCGTGCCAGCTGATCCCCGCGAAATGGGGTCAGACACGTTCAGCATTCCGAACGAAGTCAGACCCCATTGCGCTTATTTGGCCGAGGCGCTGTAGATTTTGAGGTCGTCGAAGAGGCCGCTCTGGCCGGCGACGCCGAATTCGAAGCGGGACTTGGTGGCGTGGGCGATGCCGGAGGATTTGAGGTAACCGACGGCCTTGCCATCGAGGACGACGCGCATTTCGTCGCCGACGATTTCGACGACGAGGGTCTGCCATTCGCCGGGTTTAACATCAGCCGGGAACGAGAAGGAACGACCGACCAGGAGCTTGGCGACTTCGGCTTTCTTAGCCGGATCGTTCTTCATCTCGTAGATG
>CAIWGR010000525.1 GCA_903912275.1 uncultured delta proteobacterium | reverse complement strand
CTTCGAGGCTTCAGCGGTCATGGTCGGCGTCTGCGTGAGGGTCGCTGCCCGATGCGGGCGGATCGATGGCGACGGGCGCCTCCCAGAAGGTGACCCATCGTGCAGGCAGGGGCAAGGCTCCTGTTGCAATCAGGGTCCCACCGAGCACCAGCACTGCACCGATGAGTGTGAAGAACGATGGCTGCTCGCCGAAGAGCCAGATGCCCCAGCCGACCGAGAGCAGCACCTGCAGGTAGGTGACGGCGGAGGCGCGGCCGGCCGGCTCCAGATGGAGCGCCTGGGTCATGCGGAGCTGTGCGAACTGGGTCAGCACGCCGATGCCGAGGAGCATGAGCCACTCGATGGGCGTCGGCATCACCCGGTGCCAGAACAGGCTCGGTAGCGCGAGCGGCAGCCCGACCGCGGGGACCGACCAGACGACGACGCGGGGGTCGGCGCTGCCACGGAGCCGGCGGATGGTGACGTAGGCGAGGCCGGCACAGATGGCGCCTGCGATGGAGACCCAGAGCGCGAAGGGGGCGATGGGCGCCGCAGCCTCGTCGAAGAGGAAGGCGGGCTGCGCAACGGCGACAACGCCCAAGAGGCTTAGCGCCGTGCCGACCCAGGCGGCCCGTCCTCCGCCCTCGCCGAGCCAGAGCGCGGCGAAGACAGCGGTGAAGACAGGGCTCGTATACTGGATGAGCGTGGCCTCGCCGAGCGGCAGGTGAACGAGCGAGTAGACGAAGCACTGGAGCGCGAGGAAGCCCGCGAGGCCGCGGAGGCCGAGGAACCAGAGGTTTCGGCTGCGCTGCGTTGCGTCTGCGGGGCGGCGCGGGTCGAGGCCGGCGCGCCAGAGGACGAGGGAGGAGAGAACAAAGGTGACGCCGGTCCGCGCGATGACGATCTCGTTGGCGGGGATGTGCGACCCCACGAGCTTCACGAGGACGCTCATCGCCGAGAAGCCAAGGACGCCTTCGGCCATGTAGCGGAGGCCAAGTGGAATGCGTGAAGCGGGAGAGGACACGAGGCGTTCCGGAGCGGGAGGCGGCTCCTCCTACTAGGGTCGTTGCGCAGATGGGAGAAGTGGGCGGGTTAGGGTGTGCACACCCTACCCCTCCGCCACGAGTCGCACTAAGGCCGCGGCATGAAGTCTTCGCATACACCCCTCGCCTTCTTTGATCTGGACCGCACCCTCGTCGCCGAAAACACCGGCAGACTCTGGGTGGAGCACGAGCGGCGCGAGGGTACCATCTCGTCGCTGCAGGCGGCGCGGGCCATGCTCTGGCTGGGCCTCTACCACCTGTCGCTCATCGACCTCGACCGTGCCTACAGCCAGGCGCTGGCCCACTACCGTGGCGTGTCCGACAGCGCGCTGCGGGCCCGCACCGAAGTCTGGTTCCTGGAGCAGGTGGCCCACCGACTCCAGCCCGGGGCCCGCGCCGCACTCGACTGGCACCGGGCGCAGGGCCACCGCTGTGTGATGCTAACCAACAGTTCGCCCTACCAGGCCGCGGTTGCGACCCGCACCTGGGGGCTCGACGGCTGGGTGAGCAACCACTTTGTCGCCAACAGCGCAGGGCTCCTGACGGGCGAGATCGAGCGGCCCATCTGCTACGGCGCGGGTAAGACCACGCGGGCCGAACGGTGGGCCGCAGAGCATGGAGGCAGCGTGGCGGAGAGCTGGTTCTACACCGACTCGCTCTCCGACCTTCCGATGCTCGAGGTGGTGGCACGGCCGCGCATTGTGCAGCCCGATCCGCGGTTGCGGCGGGTGGCGGCGCGGCGTGGATGGCCCATCCTCGATTGGCGGTCTGCCGATGGCGCAGTGGCGATCTGTGACCGCTAGCGGTTCATCGCAGCGCGGAGGAAGGCGACGGCCTGTTCGCGGCTGCTGAAGCAGTGGAGGCGATTGCCGCGGCTGTTGAAGAGGAGGATTGGTCCCACGCCGAGCAGCAGGTCGGGCGTGAGCTGCGGCGCTGTGTCGTGGTGGGTCGAGGCATCGGCGGCGGGAAGCAGGACAGCGGTGTTGGTCAAACAGGACTCCAGCGCGAGGAAGGAAGCAGGCCCGAAACGGGCCTCACGAGGCGAGCGAGTTGGAACTAGTTGAGATCGGAGGGCGGCTTCTTGCGGCGATTGGGGATCATCCCTTCGTTGCCCGGCGCATCCGGGTGGTCGGGCGAATCTGCCGGAATCTCGCCAGAAGTATCTGCCTCTTCGGCGGCCTCGGCGGGGGGCTGACCGCCGGGCTTTCCATGCTTGGCGAGGTCGGCGCGGAGCGGCGCGAGCATCATCTCGGGTGTGAGCGTAAAGGGGAGAGCCTTGGTGGACTCCGGCATGGGCCAGGCCACTTCGCGCTTCGGCGGCCCGCTCAGCCCGAGCTGTTTGCGGAGCTTGGCGATGCGGTTGCGCACCTCCTCGGGCATCGCGCGGCCGCCCGACCCTCGGCGGTACTCGGCCTCAATCTCGTCCCAGCTTCCGGTCTTGATGAGGCGGTGCATGCGGGCGAAGCCGGAGGGAACGCCTCCGGGGCCGCGAGGCATGCCGAACCCGGGCGGGGGCGGCATGTTGATGAAGCGGGGCTTCCAGTCGTCATCGTCGTCCTCATCCTCCGCCGGAGCAGTCCTCGAGGCTGCGTCAGCCGGGGGCGGCTCTGCGGCAGGCTGCTGGGCCTTGGCGAGCGCCGCCTGCACAGCCGGCAGGATCTGCTGCATGACGGCGGTGAATCCGTTGATGGCGGCTGCGATCTGGGCGGCGCTGTCTTGGATGCCACCGCCGAGCATGATGAGAGGGTCGAGGGTGAGCGGAGCGCGCGGGAGGTCGCCGACGGCGACGACCGCGTCGGGCTGCAGCGCTTGGGGCTCGATGGCGATGACGGTCTGGAGCAGCGCTTCGGTGGTGGCGTCGGCGAGGCTGGTCGCCTGCTGCGACGCTTCGGTGCCGGAGGAAGCCTCGGCGGAACCATCGGCGGAGGGAGCGCAGCTGTCGGAGGGATTGCGGGGGTTGTTGGACTTCATGGGGCCTTACAGAGGGGGCGGCGCGGAGGCGCAGGAGGGGACTGAGAGGGAGAGGGGGGACGGATCGGCCAGTCGGCCATTCACGCAAAATCGCCAGCGGAGGTTCGCTGCGAAATCACGGCCCCCCGGGGCGTCTCGATGAGGCGATTATGCGACGGCGTGCCGGCGGCGACCCGTCGTTGCGAGGCGAGCGATCAGGGCTTCCGGGGACGCAGTCGCAGCGGACAGATGTCGGAAGGAGGCCATGGTCGGGCTCGTCGGGCAGGGGGGGAGTCGCACAGTATGGACGCCAATGGAGGGAAGGCAAGGCGGACAAGAGGGGGTTTCGATCCGTTGGGCAGAAATGGGGAGCCCCCCTCCCCGAAGTCGCACAGGTGCTGGCGGATCGCGGGGTGGCGCAGAGGACAGACGGAGCTGATGCTTTGTTCCTGAGCGCTCGCGGAGCGCGGCAAAAAT
>CAIWGR010000524.1 GCA_903912275.1 uncultured delta proteobacterium | reverse complement strand
TGTCGTCCTCGCCGAGGTAGCTGCCGCGCTGCACCTCGATGAAGACCAGCAGTTCGTCACCCAGGTTCGCCATCCGGTGCGCAGCGCCCAGCGGGATGTCGATGGCCTCGCCCACCTTCACCTCGTGATCCACGCCGTCGAGCGTGACCGTGCCCGTGCCGGCCACCACATACCAGTGCTCACCGCGAAACTTGTGGCGCTGGTAGGAGAGCCGCTTCTGTCCGAGCACCTCGATCCGCTTCACCTTGTAGTCGGAGCCCTCATCGATGACGGTGTAGGAGCCCCACGGGCGGCGGTCATGCTTGTTCGGATCCAGGACTTCTTCAGACATCTCCGCCCTCCTCGAGGCATGGGTCGCCGCCGCACATAGCAGAGGCCTTACGAGGAGCCTAGCAGCCCTCCGCCGTTGCCCCGGTCGCTCGTCATCGGCTTCCGCAGACGGATCTGCCGGCCCTGCTCACGCCCCGCCTCAAAGGCATCGGCCGAGCCGGCCCGAGAACCTCCCGTACTCCGCTGCAGCGGGTAGCGGCGACGCAGCAGCCGCTCCGGCTCCTTGTCGCGCAGACTCACCATCGCGCGCTCTTCGGGCAGCTCCGCATCCTGGCGCCGCAGCGTCTCGCCGAAGCCCGCCATGATGCCGAGCAGGAACGAGGCCCGCGCGGCGCCACCACCGAGCTCTCCAGACGCAAGCGCCTGGTGCCAGAGCCGCTCTGCCGTTGCGAGCAGGTACTCGAACACGAACTCCGCGATCGCCACGTTGGCCCGCGTGCCGCAAACCTCCACCACGCGACCGGAAGGCCCGCCGCGCGGGTCGACGACCTCGACCAGAATGCAGGCCACGAAGAAGCGGCTCGAAAGAATCCCCGCCAGCTGCTTCACATGCGAGCCCACCCGGCGGCTCGGTGTTCCGAGATGGCGCCACGTGTAGTCGCTCGTCTGATGCAGCGCCTCCTGCTCCAGGTTGTGCTTCACAATGAGGCGACGCGCCATCCGCGCCGCGGCCTCCGCCTCATGCAGGTTGGGCGACTCCGCCAGGCTGAGCAGCCGCCGCACCCGGTCCACCAGCCGCTGCTCGTGCTCCGCTGCAGGCTCTTCCGGACGGCCGGCCGCGCGGGCATCGATGCCCCGATCGGCGCAGACCTTCTGAAAGGCGGCACCGTGCGCCGTCTCATCCTTCACGCACAGCACCTCGCTCACAAACTGGTGCGCCATCTCATGCTTGAGCACCTCGAAGACCTCGCCCCAGGGCGCGGTCGCCACAAAGGCCTCGCTGAACTCCATCAGCCGCGGCCCGGCGATCCAACGACCGAGCATCGACTCCAGCGGTGCCAGCGCCATCGTGGGCGGCCGCATCACCCCGCGGAAGAGCAGACGATTGACCTCGCCCCACTGCAGCGACAGCGCCGCGACCACCGCGTTCTTACGCCGCGCCTGCTCCTCGTCTCGCTCCGCCATCCGACCACTCCCGGTACCACAGCAGCAGGGTCAACCTGCCGCCGCCCGTCTCTACAATCCCGATCCGAGGTTCGGCATGCTGATGATATCGCGACGACCGGCGCCACCCTTGGCAGGCCCCACGATGCCCTCACGCTCCATCTGGTCCATCAGCTTGGCGGCCTTGTTGTAGCCAATGCCGAGCCGACGCTGGATGAGCGAGATGCTGGCGTAGCCCTCCTCGAGGCAGGCCTTCACAGCCACAAAGTAGTTCTCGTCGAGCGCGCCGTCGTCGGCCGCCTCCTGCGACTCCGCCGAAGGCTTGAGGATGCTCTCGTCATAATCAGGTGCCCGCTGCGCCTTGAGGAAGTTCACTACCGCCTCAATCTCTCGGTCGTCCACGAGCGGTCCATGCACACGCTGCAGCTCGCTCTTGCCCGGCGGCCGGAAGAGCATGTCTCCCATGCCGAGCAGGGTCTCTGCGCCGTTGGAATCGAGGACGGTGCGGCTGTCGGTGCCCGACATGAGCCGGAACGAAATGCGCGTCGGGAAGTTGGCCTTGATGAGGCCCGTGATGACGTCGACGCTCGGCCGCTGCGTGGCCAGGATCACATGGATGCCGGCGGCGCGGGCCTTCTGTGCGAGCCGCGCAATCGCCTGCTCCACATCCTTGCCGGCCACCATCATCAGGTCGGCGAACTCGTCCACCACGACCACAATGAAGGGCATATGACGGTGGCGCGGGCGGCCGTCGAGGTCGATCTTCGCGAGCAGCTCCTCGTAGCCCGTCACCTCGTTCGAGGCATGGTAGCCGCCGTTGTTCTTCTTCTGCATCTCGGCCAGGCGCTCGTTGTAGCCCTGCATGTTGCGGACGCGGAACTCCGCCATCAGCCCGAACCGCCGCTCCATCTCCGCCACCGCCCACTGAAGCGCTGTCGCAGCCTTCATCGGGTCGGTGACCACAGGCAGAAGCAGGTGGGGCACGCCCTCGTAGATGGCGAACTCGAGCTGCTTGGGGTCGATGAGGATCATCCGCACATCGTCAGGCGACGCGTTGTAGAGGATGCTCGTCAGCATGCCGTTGACCGACACCGACTTGCCCGAGCCTGTCGTGCCGGCCACCAGGAGGTGAGGCATCTTCGCCAGGTCGCTCACAACGGGGAAGCCCTCGATGTCTTTGCCCAGCGCGATGGTCAGCTTGCTCTTGCTCTGCGTGAACCGCTCGTCCGCCAGGAGCTCCTTGAGATAGACAGTCTCGCGCGTCACGTTCGGCACCTCGATGCCCACGCAGCCCTTGCCCGGGATGGGTGCGATGATGCGAACCGTCATCGCCTTCAGGGCCATCGCGATGTCGTGCGACAGCGGCACAATCTTCGACAGCTTCGTCCCCGACTCGGGCTCAAACTCGAAGAGCGTGACGACGGGGCCGGGACAGATGTTGGTCACCTTCCCCCGCACCGCAAAGTCGTTCAGCACCTTCTCGAGCAGCACCGCGGTCTCGCGGAGCCGGTCGCGATCGACCACCGCCCGACCCTGATCGTTGTAGCTCAGGAAGGAGAGGCTCGGGTACTGCCACTCCGACTCCACGCCGCCGAGCTCGAGCCGCGACTGCTGCGCCCGCTCTAGGTCTTCCGACCGCTTCCGATGCTTCTGCGCATCTGACTCCACAATCACGGGACCAATCTCGGCCATGTCGAAGGCGACGCCCACCGGCGTCTCCTGCGTCATCTCCACAGCGGGAGCCTCGGTCTTGACCCGCTGCGCCGTTGCCTGACCGGCCGCCGCAGCCGAGACGCCAGCCTCCAGCGTTGGAGAAACCGCCACCTCCCGCGCCGACATCGGTGCGCGCTGCTCCGCATCATTCACCAGCCACTCCGCCCCAGCAACCTCGTCGGCCTCTTCCGCGGCCTCCTCCATTGCAGGCTCCTGCTTCGCCTTGCTCCGACGCTTGCCGCGAAAACGCGCGCCGAGCCCGGTCAGAAGCTCTGCCACGCCACCGCCACGGCTCGGTCCCGTGGCGGCATCTCGGACGGGCGACACGCGAAGGCTCACATCGGTCGTCGTCGGCGCCATCTCCTCATAGGGCGCAGCCTCCGCCTCTTCGCGGGCTGCTGCACGCCGCTCTCGGAACGAGGCCACCGCATGGATCGCCAGCTGCGACACGCTCACGCGGAAGGCCAGGATTGCCGCGACGATCAGCCCCGCGAGCGACGCGATGATCGCCCCGACGCGGCCGATGACCATCTGGAACAGATCGCCGATCAGCTCGCCAATGATGCCACCTGCGTTGTGGCCGTAGAACATGAATTCCGGAAAGGAGACGTAGACCGCCGTCGAAAGCGCGAGGATCCCGAGCGCGGCGCCTGCGATCTGCTGGTTGCCCAGGGTCAGGTGACGACGGAGCAGAAGCGAGGTCGAGAAGGTGAAGAGCGCAGCGAGCAGGATGTAGGACGACATGCCGAAGGCAAACAGGAGCGTGGCCGCGGCATAGGAGCCCAACGGCCCGATCCAGCTTGTAGGACGGGCGTCCGGCCCCTCGGCCGGCGAATAGGAGATCAGCGCCAAAAACAGCAGGAGCGAGGTCGTAAGCACCACCACGCCCCAGATCTCGTTCGAGATGCCAGAGGCATCGTCGTCGTCGTGCTGGAAGCGAGGGGAGGAATTACGCGTCTGGAGGGAGCTCGCCATGATGATCTCGCACGATTGCGTCGGAGTGCAACGATTGCGCGCGGTGTCCGGCCCCCCTTCGACAGAGAACAGCCCACCGCACCTGCACACCCTACCTACCGAACGCCCGCGGCCAAATTTTTGGCCCCGCTTTTAGCGTGCGACCGTCGCGAGTGCATCCCGCAACAGCAGCGTCCAGCTCTCGCCGTCGCCCGCAACCAGCCGCTCCGCCGCCGACCCCATCGCAACCTTCGGCGCGGCCCCGTCATACCCTGGCAGCGCGACCTTCGCCGGTGTCGTCCGGCAGCCAAGACCCTCCGCAGCTCTCTCCACCCGCGCGATTGCCCCCGTCGCCACCCGATCGCCGGGCGTCCCCGTCAGATCGCGCCTCGTTCGCCAGAACCGGACCGCACGATAGACCCCGAAAGACAGCAACAACGCCAGCACCAGGCCGCCGAGCAGCCCCGTCAGATTCCCGAACAGGCCACCAAGCAGCCAGCGAAGCCCAAAAAACAGGCCAAGCCAGAGCGCCGGCGCCACCGCCAGCGCCACCTTCGCCGCCACGCCATCCTCCACCTCGATCCGGACGGCGACCTCGCCGCTCGTCAGGTCGCGGGCGATCAACAGCCGCGCCAGAAGCCCCTGCTCCGAAAACTCCACCACCGCGCAGCCCTCCGCCGCGAACACCTTGCCGTAGTCGCGCGCGGGGCCACGCAGCGACTGCAACAGCCGCGGCACCAGATGGCCAACCCACTCCGATGCACCGCTGCCTGACGGCCCCGTGATCAGCACTGCTCTCGACGGAATCCCTGCGCCCATCTGCCCATCCTTGAAACTTGTCACCGCTTCGTCCAAGCAGCCATCCCATCTGCCTGCAACCTACGCCGTGCTCCTCTTCGTAGACAACCGAGACTCCTTTTCGTTCAACCTCGTCCACGCTTTCGCCGCGATGGGCATCGAGGTCGAGGTCGTGCGACCCGGCGCCGACCTTGCCAGCCGTGACGCCAGCCGCCCTCCCACTGCGATTCTCGTTGGCCCCGGGCCCGGCACACCGGAGCAGGCGACCGACGCCCTCCACCTCATCCGCGCCTATCACGGACGCCTGCCCATCCTCGGCGTCTGCCTCGGCCACCAGTGCATCGTCCACGCGCTCGGTGGGACGGTCGGACGGGCGCCCGCGCCACGGCACGGCAAGACCTCCACGCTCGAGGTCTCTGCCGCCGGCCTCTTCGACGCCACCCACCAGGGCATGACCGTCGGCCGATACCACAGCCTCACCGCAGAGCCGGCCACGCTCCCCGCAGAGCTCATCGTCGACGCCACCGCCACCGACGACGGCACCATCATGGCCTTCCACCACGCAACCGCGCCCACCTTCGGCCTGCAGTTTCACCCCGAGAGCATCCTCTCACCGCGTGGGCCCGAGCTGCTCCGCAACTTCGCCCGGCGCGCAGGTCTCATCGACCGTTAGGGGTCGATGCTGCGAACGAGCCGAATGCCGAAGGTCTTGCGCGCCACCGGCTGTGTCTGCTCACGCGCTGCGAGCCTGCAGTCACGCCCCGCGCTCATCCAGCTCCCGCCCCGCACCAGATTTGGCTGACCCGCCGCGTGCTGCGCGGGATCCACCACGCCGTTGACCGGGAAGTTCGACAGGGTGTCCCAGACCCACTCCGACGCATTGCCCGACACATCGTACAGGCCCCACCGGTTGGCCTTCTTCGACCCCACCGGCGCAACACCGCAGGTCGTCAGGCCATCACCCCACTTCGAGCAGTCCTCTGCCCCCTCGTAGGTCGCCGCGCTGTTGCCGCCGAAGACCGCCCGCTGCGCCAGCGCCGGATCTACGGGCTGCCGCTCAAGCGCCGTGATGGGGGCATCCCCAAGCGCCTCTGCGCCACCGGCGCGGGCCGCATACTCCCACTCTGCCTCGGTCGGAAGGCGGAACCCGCGGCAGGCTGTCCCGCGCGACCAGCTCACCTCTTTGGCCGTGCCGCTCTCCTTAATCTCGTAACAGCTCTCCAGCTTGCTCCGCTCCGATAGCCGGTTGGCAAACTCGACGGCATCGAACCAGGAGACCTCGGTTACGGGGCAGGTCGGACCGCAGCCCGTGAAGGCCGTCGGCTTGCGGTAGGTAATCTCCTCCCACTCCTTCTGGGTCACCTCGTAGGCCGACACCAGGAAGGGGTAGGTGATGGTCACATTGTGGGCCTGCTCGTTCTCACCGTGGCCGGGCTCCTTCGACAGGCTGCCCATCACGAAGGTCCCCGGCTCCACCCGAACCCAGCCGGCCGGCGCGGGCTGCGTCGGACCGCTCTGCTTTGCAAAGAAGAGGGCCGCCGCCCCTGCTGCAGCGAGCAAGACGACGCCCAGCCCCATGCGCAGGGCGAGCGAACCGCCAGCGGAGTCGCTGCGCGTCGAGGGGCCACGGGCTGCCGGAACACTCGCGCTCGAGCGGGTACCCGACGGACGCGTCGCGGCCCTGCTCGCCTCGCCGCGACTCAGCTCTGCCTCCAGCGGAGGTGCAGACCGAACGGCGGGCCGTGAGCCGCTCGAAGAGAGCGGCTGCTGCGCGGCCGGCTGCACCGCAGCGGCACTCCCCGACAGGCCCGACGGACGGGCCCGCTCGCTGCCCGGAGCTGCTACCGATGGCGGCACCACCACCCGCTCGCCGGTCGCCTGCGCAGGGAACTGCAGCTCGCCGGGAAGCTGCGTCCGCGCGGGCCCCTTCGGCTGCGCCACCGCTGCGGGTGCGCCGGTGAAATCGAGTTTGAGCTCCAAGTCGGGGGTCACCGTTGCGAGGGCCGGCAGCGTGTCGTCCAACCGCGCGCCAGCCGGCGTCGGCGCGGGACGCGAAGCGATGCTCGGCGCTGCCTTCACACCGGCGTGGGCTGCCAGTGCGTCACGCATCTCGGCCGCCGTCTGGTAGCGGCGGGCAGGGTCCTTCTCGGTCGCACGCGCCACAATGGTTCGAAGCCAGTCCGGCGTTCCGTCGGGCAGCGCGGGAACAGGCTGCCGCACCACCGCCAGCATCACCTGCACGGGGTCGTTCAGATCTGCGTAGGGCTCCCTGCCCGACAGCATCTGCCAGATGACCATGCCGTAGGAGTAGATGTCGGCGCGTGAATCGGCGTCCCGCGTGCTCTGAATCTGCTCGGGGCTCGAGAAGTTCGGCGTGCCCACAAAGTCGCGCACCTGCGTCAGCCCGCGCGTCGCCTCAATCTTGGCGATCCCAAAATCCATCAGCCGCGGCTCAACGCCCGCCTCCGTCTCCTCCAGGAAGATGTTCGCCGGCTTGATGTCGCGATGCACAAAGCCCTTCTCATGCGCAGCCGCCAGTGCATCCAGCATCTTCACGCTGATGGAGACAACCTCCGGCAGCGGCAGCACGCCCAGCGTCGCAAGCTCCCGCTCCAGATCGCGGCCCTTCATGAAGTCCACGACCAGCGCGGGAACCTCATTCTCCTCGAGGATGTCGGTCACCCGCACAATGTTGGGGTGGCGGAGCTGATACTGAATCTGCCCCTCGCGCCGGAACCGCTCCCGCACATCGGCGTTGCCCGCCAGCTCGGGGTGCAGCATCTTCAGCACCACCGCGGCGCCAAAGTGGTTGCGCGCCTCATACACCAGGCCCATCCCGCCTTCGCCCAGCTTCCGGACGATGGTGTAGCGGCCGTATGTATCTCCGGGATGCAGCATGGGGCTCAACCAAGTCCAAAGGCGACGGTCAGCAACGGTGCGACGATACCGCTGCCACCGTCTGCTGTCACCTGAACTTTGCCGTTGAAACAACAGCAGAGGGGATCTGCTGGCTCACACAGTGCAGCGCCCCATATTGCGAAACCAGCGCGCGGCAATCCAGCCCCACCACCTCGCGGTCGGGGAAGCAGCCGGCAACGACCGCCAGCGCCTCCGCGTCCGTCCGCTGTGCGAAAACCGGCACCACCACCGCATCGTTCCCGATGTAGAAGTTGGCGTAGCTCGCCGGCAGGTGCTCGTCGCCAAAGTGCACAGGCTCCGGCACGGGCAGCCCGACGAGCTCAAACGGGCGGCCGCCCGGACCCCGAAAACCCCGCGCCCGCGCCCAGTTCGCCAGCATCGTCTCGCGGTCGGGGTGGTCACCCTCCACAGGCGAGACGATCAGCAACTTTCCGCCCGGCGCAAAGCGGGCGATGTCGTCGATGTGGCCATCGGTGTCGTCGCCTTCAAGGCCGCCGCCGAGCCAGTGAATCCGCTCGCAGCCGAGCGTCGCGAAGAGCAGCTCGGTGAGCGCTTCACGCGTCCAGCCGGGGTTCCGGTTCGGATTCAGCAGCACCGCTTCGGTCACCAGCAGGTCGCCCTCGCCGTTCACCTCGATGGCACCGCCCTCCATCACCACGCCCGGCTCCACCCGTTCCCAGCCCAGCTTCTCAGCCAGCTGCCGCGGAATGGCATCGTCCAGCGACGAGGCAAACTTGCCGCCCCACGCATTGAACTTCCAGTCCAGCATCCGGCGCTCACCCAGCGGGTTCACGAGGCAGGTCGGACCATGGTCGCGCGCCCAGACATCGTCGCTGTCGATCTTCCAGAAGGAGATGTTCGGGAGCAGACCGCCCGCCCGCAGAATCAGCCGCTTCGCCCGGTGCTCCCACTCCTTGTCAGGCACCAGCAGATGCACCCGCTCGCCCAGCGAAAGCCGGGCTGCAAAGGCGGCAAAAGTCTGCTCCACCTCCTCGTGAACGCCGCGCCAGATCTCCGGCCGACGCGGCCAGGTGAGCTGCGTCGCCTCATGGGGCGCCCACTCTGCCGGCATCACAAAACCCTGCGCCGCCAGCGCTGCAATCTCTGCGGGAACCACGCTGCTCATCACTGCCCTCCAAACCGCTTCGTCAGCCCGCCATACAGGTCGATGCGCCGATCGCGGAAGAAGGGCCACCACTGCCGCACCTCTGCGCTCCGCGCGAGGTCGCAATCAGCAACCACAACGCCAGGCTCGGAGCCCGCATCGACCAGCATCTCGCCCTGCGGCCCGGCTACGAAGCTGGCGCCCCAGAAGCCAAGCTCCGCCTCGCGTCCCGCACGATTCACCGCCGCCACATAGCAGCCGTTCGAGATGGCATGGGCCCGCTGCGCAATCTGCCACGCTTCACGCTGCAGCCGGTGCTGCTCCGGCCCCTCCGCATCGATCACGCCGATGGCCGTCGGATAGACGATGATATCGGCCCCCTCCATCGCCGTCAGACGGGCCGCTTCAGGGTACCACTGGTCCCAGCAGATCAGCACGCCAACGCGCCCCACCGCCGTGTCGAAGGCCTTGAATCCGGTGTCGCCCGGCGCGAAGTAGAACTTCTCAAAATAGAGCGGATCGTCGGGGATGTGCGACTTGCGGTAGTAGCCCTTCACCGTGCCGTCGGCGTCAATCACGGCCGCCGTGTTGTGGTAGAGCCCGGGCGCCCGCTGCTCGAAGAAGGAGGTCACCACGACCACGCCGAGCTCCTTGGCAACGGGCTGCAGCGCGGTGACCGAGGGGCCGTCCAGCGGCTCGGCGAACTTGAACTGCTCGGGGCCCATCACCTGACAGAAGTAGGGCCAGCGGAAGAGCTCCGGCATCACCACCAGCGTCGCACCTTTGGCGGCCGCCTCGCGAATGCCCGCGATGCCCCGCTCCAAGAAGTCCTCCGTCGCCGGATTCGCCTCCAGCTGGACCAGACCGACCTTCAGCTCTCGCTTCGCCATGCTCAACCTCTCCTGCTGCGGCAGCCCTTCGGCGTCGCTGCGCGCGCTATCCCTCGCGCAACAGCGCGTCAACCGCCGGCTTTGCCCGCACCGCTCGACTCGGGTATCCAGCCGCCATGACCCGCCTCATCGCAACCTTGCTCATCCTGCTCCTCGCAGCCTGCGGCACCAGCCCGGCCGAGCGATTCTGCGTCGACGCCACCGGCTGTGAAGACGGCCAAAGCTGCAGCAACAACACCTGCGTTGAGCCATCGGACGACGCCTCGGGCGACGCGGTTGAGACAGACACCACGGTCGACCCAGACACGGACACCGTGCCCGACACAGCCGTCGAGCCCGACACGCGGGACGAGCCCGACACACTCGATGCAGACACCACCCCGACCTGTGCGCCACCGGAAATCGGCATCATCCCGAGAGACGGCAGCAACACCCTCCTTGATGGCATCAATCTCACTTCCGGCGAATCCTTCACCGCCATCGCCCGCAACGCAGACGGCAGCGCCGCAACCCTGCTGGAACCCTCCGCCTGGTTCCTCGACGGCTTCTCGCCCCTCGCCTTCGACGCCGCCCTCGAGAACCCGCTCGGCTTCGCACCGGAGATCGGCGCGTGGCGCCTCACGCTCGACTGGGCCACCTCCGAGAGCTGCCGCGGCCGGTCCGAGCCGATGACCATCGTCGTCTACCCGCCACCGCCACCCACCACCCTCCGCGTCACCCTCCGCTGGGCGCCGGAACCCTCCGGAACCACCACCGACCTCGACCTCCACATGACCCGCGTCGTCGGCAGCGCCGCAACCTGGAGCGACGCCAACGACTGCTACTACCGCAACACCGCACCCGACTGGGGCACCGTCGGAGCCGCCGACAACCCGCTCTTCTCCGGCGACGACCGCGGCACACCCGGCGTCGAAATCGTCACGCTGCCCAACGCAGCCGATGACGCCTACCTCGTCGGCATCAACCTCTACCGCGACATCGGCCCACCAGGCGCGGAGGCCAGCGTCACCGTCGAGGTGCCAGGCGGCTCCTACACCAACACCCGCGCCCTCTCCGGCACAGGCGAGGTCTGGTATCCCGTGGCCATCCGCCGCGACGCCAGCAACAACTACGAAGTGGTCGAGCTCAACACCGTCTCAGCGGGCTTTACCGGCATCACCCTGCCCTGACGCG
This sequence comes from uncultured delta proteobacterium, assembly GCA_903912275.1. Lineage (GTDB taxonomy): Bacteria > Myxococcota_A > Bradymonadia > REDH01 > REDH01 > CAIWGR01. The sequence continues at coordinate 6,028 of CAIWGR010000524.1, read as the reverse complement.
CCGGCCTCCATCGGCAGGCTTGGGTCGGCGCTCCAGGCCCACATCGACCCCTCAAAGTTGCGCGCCTCGACACCCATCGCGCGGAGGGCAAAGGTCGCAAAGCCGGACCGAATCCCGCCCGTGCAGTAGACCGCCACGGGCGCCGTCGAGCCCGCCAGCGCAGCCTCCACCCGCGACCGCCACGCACCCGCCTCCAGCGGCCAGCCGGGCGCGCCCTGCAGCTCCTCCCAGCCAGCCCAATGGGCGCCGGTGATGTGGCCACCCCGTGCCTCGCCAAACAGATGGGCGCCCTCAAACTCTGCGCGGCTCCGAACGTCCAAAAACAGCGCGCTGCCCGACGACTGTGCCGCAGCGGCCTCCGCCACAGACAGCACCCCCGACCGCAACGGCGACGGCGAAGCAAGCCGCAGCCATTCCGGCTCCACTGCCAATCCCGTCTCCAGCGCCACACCGGCCGCCAGCGCCACCTCCGACGGCTCCGCCAGCGCAACCGTCACCTCAGCCATGCCCAACGAAGCCAGCACCATGCCCAGCCAGCCCTGCTCGCCCCACCAGCCCTCGCCGCCCATCTTGCCGACCACCAGAACACCCTGCGGCGCCTCCACCGTCGGCACCAGCACCAACGCGCCGCTCTGCGATGCGAGCAGCCGATCAGGCGCCATCCAGACTGCGCCTGGCAGATGACCGGCCTCAAAGGCCGACAACGACCGGGTATCCAGCACCCGCGCACCCGCCTTCAAGCGGAGCGCCGCGGTCGCAGCACCCACCATCTTGCCGCCCGTGGCCTGCTCCCAGCCCGCAGCCCAGGCCGCGCCCGGCGAGGCCGCGCCGGCCATCACCGGAAGCAACATCAGCAACCCCAAAAACAGCACCCGCAGCAGTCGCCTCATGTCGTGCTCCTCTCCGAAGATGCAGGAAGTTCCACAGGCCAGACCATCTCGCCGACGAGCGTATCCGGGAAAGACTCGATGCCCGCAAAGCCAAGACGGGCCGGCTCCTCGTTGGGCAGATAGGCCGTTCCGAAGAGCCAATCCCAGACCGCCAAGTTGATGCCGAAGTTCCGGTTCACGGGGCCTGCATCGCCATGCACATGGTGCCACAGATGCATGTGCGGCGAGTTCACGATGTAGGCCAGCGGCCCGAACCGCAGCCGCACATTCGCATGGTTCATGTGACCGATGACCGTGCTCACCACCGCCAGCGCCATCAACACCTCGGGCGCCGCACCCAGCCAGAGCAGCGGCAGAAACTGCGTCGTCCGATAGACCACAACCTCCATCCAGTGGAACCGCAGGCTCCCCCAGAAATCCATCTTCGTGATGGCATGGTGCACCTTGTGGAACTCCCACAGCCAAGGCACCCGGTGCAGCGTCACATGGGTCAGCCACTGCACCAAATCGAGCGCCACAAAGGCCACGAGGAACTGCAGCCACATGGGCCAGCCCGAGGCCACCGGCTGCACCGCGAACAGCCCGCCCTCCGGCAGCCGCCACTGCGCCTGCGCCAACCCCCAGAGCCACCCCGACGCAATCGCCAGCCCGACTCCCACAAAGTGGCCGTTCAGCACAAAGAAGCCAAAGTCACGCAGCAGCCCGCGCCGAAAGAAGCCCTGCGACGCATCGCGCGGCACAAGCCGCTCCAGCACCACAAAGGGCACCGAGACAACCGCCAGCCACATCGCATACGACATCACACACCTCGCAACGACCTGCACCGTTCACTCGGTCTGCAGGCCAGCTTCGTCAAGTTGCAGCCGACACTATGGCGCGGGTGCCATTGCGCACAAACCGCCTGTGCAAACTGCAGCAGGCGATGGACCACAGGCCGCAGCCGCCGCGCACACCACCTTGTCTCCGCAGTGCGCCCGCTCGCCCTTCTGCCACGCCGCGAGCTCCTCCTGCGTCGCCCGGTTCACCGCCACCCAAGGACCCTCGCAGCGTGCAGCGCAGCAGAGCTCCGACGGCTTCGACGACGGCGTCGGGATCGCGCGGCAGTCACCATCCACATCGCACCGCTGCGCCGACCCATCCACCGTCGGCCAGGCCTCGGGAATCGCCACACTGCAAAGACCCGCCGAGCAGACCGCCGGCGGCGGCTCCTGGCTCAGACCACAGACGGGCGAGGTCGTCGCGCAAGGGCCGCTCTTGGACAGATGCGCCACGCAATCAAAGGCATGCGCCGTGCGCCACCGCTTCAGCAGCTCCCAGCTCGTCAGGTTCACCGCCTCGTAACGAAGGTCGCAGGAGTAACTGTAGCAGCACTCCACCTCGGCGCTCCAATCCGACGGCTGGTGGAGCCTGCACTCCGCATCCGTCTTGCAGCGCTGGGCCGCGGCCACCACCACGGGCGGCGTCGACTGCCCGAGCAGCGTCTGCTCGTCCACCTCTACCGCCGCAGAGCCGCTCCCGCTCCCGCTCCCGGCCGGCACCTCGGCGCCGCGGTTGCAGCCCGCAACCAAGAGCACCAGCAGCGCGCCGAGCGCCGCAGCCTGTCGGAACCCCGCCATCGCCTAGTGACCCTCCATCGCGGCCGCGAGCGTCCGGCGATCCGCCTCGGACAGCCCAGACGAAGCGAGCTGCAGCAGCTCCCACTCCTCCCGCGCATGCTTCACAAAGTTCGCATCGAACCGGGCAAACATGACCACAAAGGCGTCAAAGTTCTGCGTCAGCGCCTCGTCGCCCTGCCCCAGCATGTGCGACATCCGGCTCACCACGCCACACATCCGATCGTGCGCCAGCTCCAGCTCCGCCACCGACTCCCTGCAGTCCGGCATCTTCTCGATGAGGAAGGGAAACAGCGTTACCTCTTCATACTCGAAGTGGGCAAACAGCTCCTCCTGCGCCAGCTCCATGAAGCTATCCAGCGGCTCACGCAGCTCGGCTGCCTGGCGGTCGCCACGCAACACCTCCTGAATGCCCGCACGCAGGTCGTCGACCAACCGCGTCAGGTGGTGGTGATCATGCTCCAACTTCTGGACGGGATCCAACTCGTGTGACATCTTCCACTCTCGCTGGATGAAGGGCTCCGGAACAGCTCCGAACCCTCGGCCACGCAACCCTCTCCAAGACAGCAACACGGCTCGGTTGTGTCCCAAGAGCTCCTAGCATCTCACACGACCATTCGCATTCCCGAATTGCGGAATGTGGCCGTCACCGAGCGTCTGGTCGCCATCATCGACCACCCCGCCTTCCAGCGGCTCCGCTCCGTCCGCCAGCTCGGGCCCACCCACCTCGTCTACCCAGGCGCCGTCCACTCCCGCTTCGAGCACTCGCTCGGCGTCTTCGACATGGGCCGCCAGTACCTCACCGCCCTGCTCCGCGACCCCAACGTCGCCGCCTCGCTCACCGAAGAGGACATCACCGTCTGCCTCCTCGGCTGCCTCCTCCACGACCTGGGCCACTACCCCTTCGCCCACAGCCTCGAGGCCATCCACCGCAAGGGCGGCGACACCCCGCGCCACGAAGACCTCAGCGGCTCCATCATCCGCAACTCGGTCGCGCCGCGGACCAAGGGCCCTTCCATCGCCTCCATCATCGAGAAGCAGTTCGGCCTCGACCCCGCCGAGGTCATTGCGCTCATCAAGCACAAGCCAACCCACCACGCCCGCCCGGAGCGCCGGCTGGTCGCCACCATCCTCTCCTCCGGCATCGACGCAGACAAGGCCGACTACCTCGAGCGCGACGCCATCCACATGGGCGTCGGCTACGGCCGCAACATCGACCACGCCCGCCTCATCAGCAGCCTCTGCACCACCCCGGCCGGCGACTCCATCGCCATCTCCGACAAGGGCCGCGTCGCCGCAGAAATCCTCGTCTTCTGCCGCTACACCATGTTCTCCGAGGCCTACTGGCACCACACCGTCCGCGCCGCCAGCGCCATGATGGAGCGGGCCCTCGCAGACTTCCTCCTGCGCGATAACCCGAGCCGCGAAGACCTCACCAGCATCCTCCTCGCCCGCTCCGACGACGCGTTCATCCAGTGGCTCGTCGACCACTCCCCGGCCCACTCCGCCACCCACCAGCTCCTCGGCGCCATGTCGGGCGGCTCACGCGCCCTCTACAAGCGCATCCTCACGCTCAGCCGCATCAACGAGGGGCGCGACGAACAGACCGCCTACGAGCGCATCTACCACCTCACCCCAGACCAGCTCGACGACCTCGAGAGCCGCCTCCGCGCCACCCTCGCCCGGCTCCTCGGCAAGAAGGTCCCGGCCCATGCGCTCATCATCGACACACCGCCCCGCGACAAAGACCGCATCGAGTCGGTCCTTGTGGTTTCGCGCGGCCTGACACAGACCACCGCCGTCCCGCTCGAGCAGGTCTCCCGCGTCGTGCAGGGCATCGGCACCGACTTCATCAAAGTCGTGAAGAAGATCCGCCTCTTTGTTGCCCCCGAACTCCGCGCCCAACTCTACGAAAAGGCCTCGCCCGACAGCGTCCGCGCAGAGCTCCTCGAGACCATCCTGAACTACAGCCCCACCGAATCTGCGCAGCAGCGCCTCTTCGAATAACGGCCTCTGCCACCGGCACCCCGATCATGTCGCAGCCCCCCGCCAAAACCAACCTCCTCGCCGACCAGCCCGAGGCGCCCACCGCCCGCCTCTCGGCCTTCGACTTCATGAGCTCCGACAGGCCGCTCGACGCCCTCCTGCCCCAGCTCAAGGAGAGCCACATCCCCTTCGCGCCCATCCACCCCCGCCTGCTCGAGATGGCAGACGACGCGAACGCGGCGCAGTGGGTCATGCTCTGGTGGGGCGACCTGGCCTCGGAGCAGCTCCTCTTCAAGCAGCTCGCCAAGCTGGTCGAGGCCACGCTCCTCGCCGAGCTGTCGCGCACGCCGGCGCAGCGGCGCGAGCGCAACCCCCGCTACACCGGCCTCCACCTGCTGCAGCTGGTCGAGAGCCGCCTCGACACCAGCCGTCCGCTGCGCCCCTTCGGCCTCACGCGCAACATCGACACCGCCCCCGGCCGAGGCTGGATGTCGCTCGTGGAGCGCGAGGCCAAACGCACCGGTGTGGCCCTCCCCGCCGAACCCGTCGCCCACTTCGCCGTCACCATCCGCCACCCCGAAGGCGAGCTCGGCGCCAAGCTCGAGCAGGTCGAGGCGATGCTCCGCGACCGGCTCGCAGACGAGATCTGGGGCAACACGCCGGGCGTGCCGAGCCGCCTCGCCGCGACCTTCATCGAAGAGGTCTTCCACACGAAGATCCCGCCCACGCTCGACGGCCTCCGCACGCTCGAGATGCTGCTGGTATCGCAGCAGGCCGGCGCCATCCGCTGGATCCCGCCGATGCTCTTCCAGACGCTCTGCGACTTCATCGGCGTCCTCGGTCAGACGCTCTTCGACCGCGACATCGCCTGGGCCCTCTGCGAGCCCGACGGCGACTTCTGCACGCCGCCGCTCCTCCGCCTCGCGCTGGCGAGCGGCAAACACATCCACATCCCCATCGGCCTCCACCTGGTGCAGTGGTGCCTGCTGCCGCTGCAGCCGGGCGAACAACCCGCCTCCCTCGCCGACTGGGTCGCCGACCAGTTCACGGGCGCGGAGGCCTAGACCCGCACGAGGCTTGGCTCGGCAGGGACGGTGCGCTACCAACGAGGCCGAGCCTGGACCTTTGCCCGTCGTGAGGTTTGCGATGACCGCCGCCGAGAAGTTTTTGAGCCTGTATGATGAGCTGCTCGCGCTCCCCGACGGGGTGCGCGGAGAGGTCATCGCCGGCGAGCTGCACACCTCGCCCCGCCCGAGCGTTCGGCATCAGGCGGTGAGTCGTGGCGCGACGGTCGACCTCGGCGGCCCCTTCGACTTCGGGCGCGGCGGTCCCGGCGGCTGGTTCTTCCTCTCGGAGCCAGAACTCCGGCTCGGCAGCGATTCCAGCGCGCCAGACGTGCTCAGCCCCGATCTCGCCGGATGGCGTCGCGAGCGGCTGCCCCAGCTCCCCCCGACCAACGCCATCGACTTGGCCCCCGACTGGGTCTGCGAAATCCTCTCACCCTCCACCATGCGATACGACCGGGGCCTCAAGAGGGCC
>CAIWGR010000523.1 GCA_903912275.1 uncultured delta proteobacterium | reverse complement strand
GGGAGCCGGTAGCCAGCGCAGCTCGACCCGAGGAAGGTCACGCTCCCGCACTCTGCGTTGCCATCGCCCCAGACCTCAGCGCCATCACAATCGCCGGAGAAACCGTAGCACTCCTGCAACCCCTCCCTCCGCGACACCCAGTTGGCAAAGGCAGCGGCGGCATACCAGTCCACCGAATCCACCGGGCAGTCGTCGCAGGCGGCATGGTCCGACGGGTTCTGGTTTCCCGAGGAGGCCCGCCACTGAAGCTGGGTGACCTCGTAGGGCATGATGGCGCAGGTCGCGACTGTCACCTCGTGCTGTGCCTCGTCCTGGTCGCGTCCGATTTCGCGCGCCCCGCCGACGAGGTCGGGCGAGCCCATCATGAAGGTTGCGCCGCTGACCTCGACCAGCCGGCCCAGTTCGAAGACCGGCGCCCCGCCACTCCCGTCGGCCTGCGACGAGCCATCGGCGCCAGTGTCGGCGTCGGTGTCGAGGGAGCCATCGGCGCCAGTGTCGGCGTCGAGGGAGCCATCGGCGCCCGTATCAGCGACAGCGCCAGTATCCGAAAGGGGCGGAAGCGGCGGGGTCTCCTTGTTGAGACCGTCGCACGCTGCCACCGAGCCCGTGAGAGCCACCATCGCAACTATCTTCCAAGCAGTGAATCGCATCGGCTTCGCCCACTCCACCGGGCACAGAGAACAACGCTGCGCGTTCCGGGCCTCTATCTCAACCGCGCCGTAGCGGGCAACCGTGACTGTATATCGCTGCTCGCCGCACAATTGTTGCGATTCGCGTCAAACTCCTTCAGAATCTGAATCACTCACAAACTCTATGTTACCGGCCATGACCGTCCCCCGCCATCCGCAGAGCGATGCGCTCCGCGAACAACTTCTTGCGTTGCTGCGCGACAGCTATCGCAAGCTCGACCGCGAGCAGCTCTACCGGGCGGCCGAGGGCGCGATGCGCTTCGGGCGCATGGGAGGCCCGCTGCCGGCCATGAGCGCCGGACCCTTTGCCAGTGACGAGTCGCTCCGGCAGGGCTTCGAGGCAGAGCTGCTTCACGCCATTGCCGGCGCTCATCCCGCACTGACGACAGAGCAGGTCAACCTGCTGGTCGGAGACCTCGTGCAGCAGTTTGAGGTGGTCCGCCGCTCCGAGGTCTCTCGCAGCAGCACCAACCTGCGAGCCATGAGTAGTCAGGGTGCTGCCCCCGATGCCGGCCGCTCCGTGCTCGACGACCAACGCGGCCCTTCGCTCCGCTCCACGCCTGACCGACTCCGAAGGGACACTGCCAACGGCAATCTGTCGGCTCTCGAGAGCCCGACGGAGCCCCGCCAAGGGAGCCTCTCCGGCAGCTATACCATCAGCAGCCCGCCCGCTCGGGCTGCAGCACCGACCCAAAATAGCCCCACGGTCCAAGGGACACCAACGACGCGCCAGACCCGACCCTCCACGAGCATGCCCGCCATCGTTCAGGGCGCACCAACGACGCGTCAGACCCGACCCTCCACGAGCATGCCCGCCATCGGCGGGGCGCCGACCGTTCGACCGGCGCTGCACCCGCCGACACGGCCGCTCGCCGGTCTCCCGCCTCGCCCGACCATTCCGCTGCAGACCACTCCTGGCGGACCGGCACCGATGGAGGGATCAGCCATCACCGAGGGGCTCGGCGCGGTCGTGCTCTACGACGACAAGGCCGGCGCCATCGAGGTCCTGCCCATGAGCCAGCAGGCCGAGGCGCGGGTGCGCGGCGCTCTTGCACCGGGGCGGCAGCTCCGGCTCATGCTGTCCCCCGCTCCGGCACCCGGCCGGGACCTGGAGCTCCGCGTTGAGGTCCCCTGGCAGAGCCGCCCCTTCATCGTTGGCCTTCGCAGCGGCCCCTCTTCGCCGCGGGGGACACTCCTCGAGGTGAGCCGACAGCCTCAGAGCGCGGCCGCACCGGTCGCAGCGGCTGCAGCGCGTGACCGGGCGCCCGCGACCGCGGCCACGCCGACCCCAGCCCGACCCGCATCCTCGACTGCTACTGCCCGTCTCATCACCTTCGACGCCGCTCGTCCTCGTCCGAAAACCGGCAACCTGCTCCACGCATCGGAGGGAGCGGTTGGAGCGGAGGGGGCCGTCGGAACGCTCATGCGCCACGCCATCGTCGACCCCGGTGTCGTACTCCTGTTGCAGGGCCCCGCGGAGCACTGGCGGGTGACCACGCTCGAAGACCTGCTGCTCGACATCGAGGTGGCGCCGATGCGGCCCGAGCTGACGATCGAGGCGCTGGTCACCAAGTCGGGGCTCGCAGAACCAGCACGGCTGCAGGAGGCTGTCGCCCAGCATCAGCGGACGGGCGAGCCGCTCGAGCAGCTGCTGACGACCAGCGGTGCGCTCCGCTTTCGCGAGCTCGATGCCATCCTCGCCACCCGGCTTCGGATGCTCTTTGCGGCGCTCGCCACGTCCCACCCGACCCACTTCAAGGCAGAGGCCTTCGACCGGATCGAGCCGCTTGCCTCCGGCCAGACGGTCTCCTTCGCGACGCTCGCTTTTGGCCGTATCCACGACGCGTTCGACAAGCAGCCACCAGGTGAACTCGAAGAATGGGGGCGCCAGACCGCGGGTTTTCCGAAGGCGAGGACGGACCTCCGCATCCCGCTCCAGCGGTATGGCATCGCCTCCCGCGAGCTCGCCTTCCTGGAGAGCGAGGCGAACGGAGCGACCAGCGTCGGCGCGCTGCTCTCCAAGTCGCCCGTCCGGCGCCACACCACCCTGGTGCTGCTGGCGACACTTGATCGCATGGGCTACCTCGAATGGGTGCGCCACGACGTAGCGGAGCTACGCGCGATGCGGGCCAAGCCGCAGATTGAACAGAAGTTGAGCGAGCTCCAGCAGGCCGACCTCTTCGCCATCCTCGACACCCACTGGTCAGACTACGACGCAGTGATCGGCGCGGCGGCCAAGCGGGTCATCGACGGCCTCGACCTCACCTACCTGTCGGAGCATGGTCCGGCAGAGGTGAAGGCTTCGGCGCGCCGTCTGACGAAGGCGCTGCAGACGGTAGCTGAGCGCCTCTCCACGCGACCGATGCGTGAGGCGGTG
>CAIWGR010000522.1 GCA_903912275.1 uncultured delta proteobacterium | reverse complement strand
GCCGGGGCAGCAGCGGCGCGGTGAGCGCGAAGTGGCCCAGGTGGTTGGTTCCGAACTGAAGTTCGAACCCCTGCGCCGTTTTGCCGCGGGGCGGGACCATGACGCCGGCGTTGTTGATGAGCAGGTCGATGCGGGGCTGGGTCGCCAGCGTCTTCTGGGCGAAGGAGGCGATGGAGCCCAGGTCGGAGAGGTCGAGCGACTCGAGCGTGACGGAGCCGGAGGGCCGGAGCTCGAGGATGCGGCGAAGCGCCTCCGAACCCTTGCCCAGATTGCGGCAGGCGAGGACCACATGAGCGCCGCGCTGCGCGAGCATGCGGGCCGTCTCGAAGCCGAGCCCCGTGTTGGCGCCGGTGATGATGGCGGTGCGGCCGGTCTGGTCGGGGATGTTGTCGAAGGTCCAAGACATGGCGGCTCACGCGTAGGGGGTTCGGCGCAGAGATACCCGCTTCGCCCGTCCATGTCACATCATGCGCCCTGCCCTTGCGGAGCCGTGCGGTCGCCCTCAACTCGCCCTCCTCTCTCCGCTCTGCTACGGCGCCGTGCGATGACGCTCACACTCCCCACCACCGAATCCCGACGGCCGCACCGCGGCCCCGTCTCCGCCCCCTCGCTCTTTGCCCGCGCGCCCTATCGCAAGCTGGCGCCGGTGAAGTTCTTCCCCACCAACGCGGCCGAGATGAAGGCGCTCGGCTGGCAGGCCTGCGACGTGGTGCTGGTGACGGGCGACGCCTACATCGACCACCCCAGCTTCGGCATGGCGCTGGTGGCACGGCTCCTCGAGTCGCAGGGCTTCCGCGTTGGCATCCTCGCACAGCCCGATTGGTCCTCTGCGGAGCCCTTCCGTGCGCTCGGCAAGCCCGCCCTCTACTTCGGCATCACGGGCGGCAACATGGACTCCATGGTCAACCGCTACACCTCCGACAAGCGGCTGCGCCACGACGACGCCTACACGCCGGACGGTGAGGGCGGGAAGCGGCCAGACCGGGCCGTCATCGTCTATGCGCAGCGCTGCCGCGAGGCCTTCTCCGGCGTGCCGATCGTGCTCGGCGGCATCGAGTCGAGCCTGCGCCGCATTGCCCACTACGACTACTGGTCCGAGAAGGTCCGGCGCTCCATCCTCTTCGACGCCAAGGGCGACATCCTGCTCTACGGAAACGCGGAGCGGGCGCTGGTCGAGGTCACCTGGCGGCTCGCCGAGGGTGAGCCCATCAGCGAGATTCGGGACCTGCGCGGCACGGCCTTCGCGGTCAAGATGCCACTGGCCGGCTGGGCCGTCGCAGACTCCACCACAGTCGACGAGCCGGGCCCCGTTGAGCCCATGCCCAACCCCTACCAAGAGGTGGCGCCCGCCTCGCCAAGCTGCGGCACCGACACCGCCGCGGCACAGGGCATGGCGGCCCCCGTCGTCGAGGCCCCGCCCGTCGCCGTCGTGCCCTCCAACCTCTCACCCATTGTCGCGCCCGGAAACCGTGGCGCCATCCGGCTCCCGGCCTTTGAGGCCGTCGCAGACGACGCAATT
>CAIWGR010000521.1 GCA_903912275.1 uncultured delta proteobacterium | reverse complement strand
TCCCCGTCGACCATGTCGTCGCCCCCACCATCACGGCAGAAGAGGGCGTCGTAACCGAAGGTGTCGAGGTGCCGACCGGAACGGCCGCCTTCGATATCGGCCCCAAGACCGTCGCGCTCTTCGAGAGCCACATCGCCAAGGCCAACACCATCTTCTGGAATGGCCCACTTGGCGTCTTTGAGCGGGCGCCCTTCTCGAAGGGTACCTTCGCCATCGCCGGCGCTGTCGCCGACAACGAGGGAACCACCGTCATCGGTGGTGGCGACTCCGTGGCGGCGCTCGTGGCGGCAGGCCGTGCCAAGGACGTGAGTCACGTCTCGACGGGCGGTGGCGCGAGCCTCGAGTTCGTGGAGGGGCGCGACCTTCCCGGCATCGCTGCGCTGCGGGCCGGCCACAAGTTCGAGGAGAACTGATGCGCGCACGATTCGTCTGTGGAAACTGGAAGATGAACACGACGCGGTCGTCGGCGATCGCACTGGCGGAGGCCTGCGTGGTTGCCAGCCGGCAGACGCCCTCGGTCCGCGTGGGCATTGCGCCGCCTGCCATCTGGCTGAGCGACGTGGCTGCCACCATTGCAGGCAGTTCGGTCGCCCTCTTCGCGCAGAACGGACACCCCGCAGCATCGGGCGCCTTCACGGGTGAGAGCTCCTACGCCATGCTGAAAGAGGCGGGTGCCATCGGCGTCCTCGTCGGCCACTCCGAGCGGCGCCAGCTCTTCGGTGAGACAGACGCAATGGTGGCAACCAAGGTAGCCGCCGCCCGCGCGCTGGGGCTGGAGGTCATCCTCTGCGTGGGCGAGACGCTCGCGGAGCGGGACGGCGGCACGACCCTCGAGGTGGTGAATCGCCAAGTCGATGCCGGCCTCGCCGAGATCGCCACGCTCGACGGCATCACCATCGCCTATGAGCCCGTCTGGGCGATCGGCACAGGGCGCAACGCCACGGCAGCGCAGGCGCAGGAGGTGCATGCCGCCATCCGCGCCCGCCTAGCCGTCCGCTTCGCCGCCCAGGCAGCAGCGGTGGTCATCCAGTATGGTGGCTCGGTGAAGCCCGAGACAGCGGGCGCGCTGCTCGCGGAATCCGATGTTGACGGTGCCTTGGTTGGTGGCGCGAGCCTCGATGCTGTCGCCTTCGGGAGCATCATCGCCGCGGGCGCTCTCTAACCTTGCGCAACCCGCCGATTCTCTCTAGCCTTCGCCCCCCGAATCCCTACTACCGAGCCGATTTACGGCCCCGTAGCAACGCGTGGTTTTCATGATCGCAGCTCTCTACACGGTCTATATTTTCTGTTGCATCTTCCTCATCCTTGTGGTGCTGCTTCAGGCAGGCCGCGGCGGTGGCATGGCGCTGGGCGGCGGTTCGCAGCAGCAGGCTTTCGGTGGTGGTGGCGCAGCCCCCATCATGAAGAACCTGACGATGGGTACCGCTGGCCTCTGGCTCGTCCTCAACCTTGTCCTGGCCTACATGGGTTCCTCGCGGAACTCGGCGGCCGACGGCGAGTTCAAGCGTGCAGAGGCCCCCATCGCGGCCGGCTCGGGCGCAACCGCTCCCGCCACTGGCTCGGGCGCTGCAGCAGAGAAGGTTGCTGCTCCGGTGGTTCCTGCTGCTCCCCCCGCCGCGCCTGCGGCTGGTTCGGGCGCTGCTGCGGCTGGTACGGGCTCCGGCTCGGGCGCGAAGTAACGGTTGTCGGAAAAGTTCTTCAATCCGTATTGACATGTTGTTCTGGGACGCGTAAGACCCGCGCCCCTGCATCGGGTAACACCGAAGCAAGCGAGAGTGGTGGAATTGGCAGACACGCAGGACTAAGGATCCTGTGGCTTAAACGCCGTGCGGGTTCGACTCCCGCCCCTCGCACTACCCCGGTCTTCGGACCGGGGTTTTTTTTCGCCCATTTTCCGCCCTACCCCCTCGGACAGGCCATGCTCGACCTCCGCTTCGTCGCAGAACACCTCGACATCGTGAAGACCAAGACCGCGCAGCGCCAGGTCGCCTTCGACTTCGCTCCCCTCGAGCAGCTCGAAGAGGCACGCCGCCGCGCCATCCGCGACTACGAGACCCTCCGTGCGGAGCAGAAGCGGGCCTCCGATGGCATGAAGGCGCTCAAGCCCGGCTCGCCCGAGTTCGATGCCCTCCGCGCAACCCTCAAGGAGATGGCCGACCGCGGCAAGGCGCTCGACGAGGAAAAGCGTGTAATCGAGGAGGCCATCCCGCCGCTCCTCCTCCGCATCCCCAACCTCTGCCACGACTCCGTGCCCATCGGTGAGAGCGCCGACGACAACTACCTCGTCCGCTCCCACGGTGAGATCAAGCCGCTCGGCTTTGCCCCGCTCGACCATGTCGCCATCGGCGAAAAGCATGGCATCCTCGACTTCGAACAGGCCGGGAAGGTCTCTGGCGCGCGTTTCTGCTTCCTCCGCGGCCAGGCCGCTCGGCTCGAACGGGCCCTCATCAACTTCATGCTCGACATCCACACCCGCGAGCATGGCTACGAAGAGATCTTCCCGCCCCTCATGGTCAATGCCGACGCGATGACCGGTACGGGCCAGTTGCCGAAGTTTGAAGAAGACCTCTTCAAGACAGACAACCTCTACCTCATCCCCACGGCAGAGGTCCCTGTCACCAACCTCTACCGCGACACCCTCCTCGAGAGCCTCCCGAGCACGCACAAGATGGTCGCCTACACCCCCTGCTTCCGGCGCGAAGCAGGCAGCCATGGGCGCGACACCCGCGGCCTCATCCGGCAGCACCAGTTCAACAAGGTGGAGCTGGTCAAGATCGCCCCGCCCGAAGAGAGCTATGACGAGCTCGAGAAGCTGGTGAACGACGCCTGCACCATCTTGCAGCGCCTCGAACTCCCCTATCGGGTCATGGGCCTCTGCACGGGCGACATCGGCTTCGGCGCTGCCAAGTGCTACGACCTCGAGGTCTGGCTCCCCTCGCAGAACACCTTCCGCGAGATCTCCTCCTGCTCCAACTTTGAGGCCTTCCAGGCGCGCCGCGCCAACATCCGTTTTCGCGACAGCAGCGGAAAGGCCCAGTTCGCCCACACCCTCAACGGCAGCGGCCTGGCCGTGGGCCGTACGCTCGTGGCGATCCTCGAGAACTTCCAGAATGCCGACGGCAGCGTCACCATCCCCGACGCACTTCGGCCCTACACCGGCTTCGATCGCATCGGCTGATGCGGGGCGCGGCGCCCATCTTTGGTCGCCAAATGACCCAAAATCTGGTCTAATGTAGGCTTGCCAACTGGCATCCCGAGGGCGTAGTCTCCCATCCTGTCCCTGCATCCGCTCGGGCACCAACATGGAGGACTGCATGAGTTCACTTGCAGCTGAGACGTCGCCCTCCCTTGATTCCGCTGGCTCTTCGATCCGCGCAGCCTCGGCCAACGGCATCGACCCCTCCACGCTGCTCGCTGGGCAGCAGCGGCTGCTCGAGCTTGTTGCCCGTGGTGCTACGGTCCACGAGACGCTGAGCGCCATCGCCCGCTTCGGCGAAGAGACGCTTCCGGAGATGATGGCCTCGGTGCTGCTCTTCGATCCGGAGACCCAATCGCTGCGCAAAGGCGGCTACGGCCGCAACCTCCGGCCTGAGTTCCAGGATGCCATCGACGGCATGCCGCCCGGTCCCCAGGCAGGGAGCTGTGGCACCGCAGCCTACCGCTCCAAGCGAGTCGTCTCGCTCGATGTCACCACCGACCCGCTCTGGGAGCCCTTCCGCCCCTTCGCCGCCGCACACGGGATTGCCTCCGCCTGGAGCACCCCGCTGCTCGACGGAACGGGCCGGCTGCTCGGTGTCTTCGGCATGTACTACGGTGACTGCCGCGAGCCCTCTCAGGACGACCTGACGCTGGTCGACCATGTGGCCCATCTTGCCGCCATCGCGATCGAGCGTGACCGGAACGAGATGGAGCGCAGCAGCCGCGCCTCGACCGACTTTCTCACGGGATTCGGCAACCGCCGCCGTCTGAGCGACCTCTGCGAGCGCATCTCGTCAGACGCCTTGGCGCGCGACAAAGAGCATACCGTCGCCATCTTCGACATCGACCACTTCCGCCTCCACAACGATCTGGTGGGCCAGCATGCTGCCGATGACCTCATCCGCGAGGCAGCCAAGCGAATCGCCGGTGCGCTTGCAGGCAACGGCGTTCTTGTGCGGTACGGTGGCGACCAGTTCGCCGCGCTGATGACCCGGCCCGCCGCAGAGGCCCGCGAGCTCACCGCCGAGATTCTTCAGGCCATCCGTCAGCCCGATGGAGAGCTGGCCAGCACGCTCACCCTCTCTGCCGGGCTCGCCCGCTGGGTGCCGTCGGAGTCGTCTGTCGATGTCGCTGCGGCGCAAGCCCTTGAGGCTGTAGACGTCGCGAAGCGGCTCGGCCGCGACCGCTCCGTCGTTCACGGCGAGCGGGCCACTTCGGGGAACGTCCAACGGGGGGTCGTCACACGCATGCTCAAGCAGGCCCTCGACGACGACGCGCTGGAGGCCCACTTCCAGCCCATCGTCCGGCTCGGCGACACCAGCATCAAGGGCTTCGAGCTGCTGGCCCGTCTGCGCGGCGCAGCGCGGTCCGAGCTGATGCCCGCCGTCTTTATCCCGGTCGCGGAGCAGAGCAACCTCATCGACATCATCGGCACCCGCGTGCTCCGGATCGCCTTCCGGACGCTTGCGGAGCAGGCGGCGCTCTTCTCGGGCATGACGCTGAGCGTGAACGTCTCCTTCCGGCAGCTCCTGCGGGACGGCATGGCGGAGGAGACGACCGCGATGGCGGCTGCCTTCGGCGTCTCTCCCGAGCAGGTGGTGCTCGAAGTTACGGAGAGCGAGTGGCTCGATGGAGACACACCTGCGCCCGATGTTCTGGTCGCGCTCAAGCGTGCCGGCTTCGGCCTCGCGCTGGACGACTTCGGGACGCGCCACGCGGCCCTGAGCCACCTTCAGACGATCCCCTTCGACCATGTGAAGATCGACCGCTCGTTCACGATGCAGCTCGACGAGACGCCGCGCGGGCAGGCGCTCTGCGAGGCGGTCGTGGCGATGTCGTCGGCCTTCGGCATGAAGGTAACGGCGGAGGGCGTGGAGACCGAGAGCCAGGCAACGGCGCTACGCGCGATGGGCTGCCAGCACGGTCAGGGCTACCTCTGGGGTCGCCCTGCTTCGCTCGCTGAGACGCTCACGCTACTTCATGGGTCGCGACCTGTCTGAGGCGGAGCGCGGGAATCATCGAAAAGGTGGAAAGGATTCGGATAGAGGCTTGCTCGACCTAGACCGCTTGTGGTAGAGGGCCCGCCCCACACGTTCGGAGGAGTGGCCGAGCGGTTGATGGCGGCGGTCTTGAAAACCGTTGAAGGTGAAAGCCTTCCGGGGGTTCGAATCCCTCCTCCTCTGCTGGCATTCGTGCCATGGTTCTTTGAAAAGTCGGATTGGATGACAGGCATCTGGAGTGGTGGCCGAGTGGCTTAAGGCGGCGGTTTGCTAAACCGTTGTAGGGGGTAAACCCCTACCGGGGGTTCGAATCCCCCCTACTCCGCTGAAGATGACGGGCGCGGTTGACGCACGGCAGGATTGCCGTTAGACGCCGCTCCCCCGGAATCGGGAGATGCACCCATAGCTCAATTGGATAGAGCATCGGACTACGGATCCGAAGGTTTCAGGTTCGACTCCTGATGGGTGTGCTGAAGAGGTGGCGATGTGGGACGAGGTGACCGAGCGTGACCTGAAGTACATGCGCGAAGCCTTGCGAGAGGCGGAAGCGGCAGGGGCTGCAGGTGATGTTCCCGTAGGAGCCATCGTCGTGCTGGGCGACCGCATTGTGGGTCGCGGCCGAAACGAGCGAGAGCTCACGGGTGACCCACTTGCCCACGCTGAAATTGTAGCGCTACGAGCCGCGGCGGCCGAACTGGGCCACTGGCGACTCGATGAAGCTGAACTCTTTGTAACACTTGAACCCTGCCCCATGTGCGCAGGAGCCATCGTCCAATCCCGACTCCGTTCTTTGACATATGGAACTCCCGATGCCCGAGGTGGCGCCGCTCGATCCCTTTTCCGGATCTGCGACGACCCGAGGACCCATCATCGGGTGCATGTACGAAACGGCATCCTGGCAGAAGAGTCTGCTAGCCTGCTTACCGAGTTCTTCCGCGCAAAGCGGAAACCAAGACCTTGAAAAAACACCTGGAGAGGTGGCGGAGTGGTCGAACGCGCTTGACTCGAAATCAAGAGTCCTTTCACGAGGACCGAGGGTTCGAATCCCTCCCTCTCCTCTTTGACATGAACACGGTAGTCCCATCAGCGGCCACAACCAGCCGCTGCGTTTCGTACCCTAAGGATAGGTGGCCGAGTGGTTGAAGGCGCACGCCTGGAACGCGTGTTTACGGGCAACCGTAACGTGGGTTCGAATCCCACCCTCTCCGCTTTGACCTTCGCGCTTCCCATCGAAGCCGAACTTGAGTTATGTCGGACTTTACGACGCACGATCGCAAACCCCGCCAGGCCCGGAAGGGAGCAACGGTAGTGATACGGCGTGTGTGAAGTCCGGCACCTCTTTTTTCCCCTCTGGATGCGATGTCCTACATCGTCCTCGCCCGCAAATGGCGGCCTCAAACCTTCGCCGACCTCACGGGCCAAGACCATGTGACGCGGACACTTACCAACGCCATTCACCTGCAGCGCGTGCCCCACGCCATGCTGTTCACAGGTGCCCGCGGCGTCGGAAAGACCTCCTCTGCACGCATCATCGCCATGGCGCTCAACTGTGTCTCCGGGCCCACGCCGAGCCCCTGCGGCAGCTGTGACGCCTGCACGGAGATCCAGCGCGGCTCCTCCGTCGACGTCATCGAAATCGACGGTGCCTCCAACCGGGGCATCGGCGAAATCCGCGAGCTCCGCGACGGCGTGCGCTACGCGCCGCAGCGCGACCGCAACAAAATCTACATCATCGACGAAGTCCACATGCTCACCACCGAGGCCTTCAACGCACTGTTGAAGACCCTCGAAGAGCCGCCGCCCAATGTGCACTTCATCTTCGCCACCACCGAGGTCCACAAGATCCCGGTGACCATCCTCAGCCGCTGCCAGCGCTTCGATTTCCGACGCATCTCGCACGCCGATATCGTCGCCCGCCTCTCCTACATCGTCGAGCAGGAGAAGCTGGAGATCCCCGCTGAGGTCCTCCACCTGGTGGCCCGTCAGGCCGCAGGCGGTATGCGCGATGCGCTCAGCCAGCTCGACCAGATCATCGCCTTTGCCGGCCCCAGCGCCACCGTGGAACAGGTCGCTCCGCTGCTTGGCGCCGCGGAGCGCTCCCGCCTCTTTGCCATCAGCAGGGCCCTGCTCGACAAGGACCTGCAGCTTGCGCTGGAGACGGTCGATGAGATCGCAGCCTATGGCGGCGACATGGGTCACTTTGCCGAGCAGCTGATCGGCCACTTCCGCGACCTCACCGTCGTCGCAGTCAGCAACGCACCGGAACGGCTCACCTCGCTCTCCGATGCCGAGATCGCCGAAGCGCGTGGACAGGTCGAGGGGCGCTCCTCCGAGCTCCTGCACCGCATGTTCGAGGAGCTCGTGCAGAGCAGCGAGGCCATCACCCGCTCGCTCTTCCCCAAACTGCTCCTCGAGATGGCCCTCATCCGCCTCTGCGCGATGGAGCCGGTCGTGCGGGCAGAGGAGCTCATCGCCCGCTTCGAGGCGCTCGCGGGCGGCCACCGTTCGCCTCCGTCCGGCAACTCTGGCGGCCCTGGCCCCACGCGCCCCACTGCGCCCGTCGCACCGTCCGAGCCGCCTCCG
>CAIWGR010000520.1 GCA_903912275.1 uncultured delta proteobacterium | reverse complement strand
TCAGGCCCCGCGCACCTTTGTGCGATGTTCCACGGTCGCCGGCAGCGGGGCGAGTGGCCAGGTGGAGCGGGCGTTGAGGCTGCCGGAGGTGAACCCCTCGCCCACCTGCACCCGGGCCCAGGCCCGCGCGTAACCGGCCGCTCCGATCATCGCGGCGTTGTCGGTGCAGAGCGCCGGTGGCGGGATGGAGACCCGTAACCCCTTCTCTGTCCGCAGCCGCTGCAACCTCCGCCGGAGCTCGGCGTTGCAGGCCACGCCACCCGTCACGATGAGCTGCTTCACACCCGCAGCCTGACAGGCGAGGAAGGCTTTGCCTGCCAGCACATCGCAGGCCGAGGCCTGAAAAGAGGCGAGGAGTCCGCAGAGCGCTGTCTCGTCGGCCACGTCGATGGTCCGGACCGCGTGCGAGACCGCCGTCTTGATGCCGGAGAAGGAGAAGTCGAGGTTTCCCTTGCGCCACATGGGCCGTGGAAAGTCGAAGGCCGTGGGGTCGCCGAGCGCCGCCATCCGGTCCACGATCGGGCCTCCCGGGTAACCAAGGCCCGCCATCTTGGCGACCTTGTCGTAGGCCTCGCCGGCGGCATCGTCGAGCGTGCGGCCGAGCAGCCGGTAGGAGCCCGGCCCCGCGCAGTGGTAGAGGCTGGTGTGGCCGCCCGAGACGATGAGCGCGACGCAGGGGAAGGCGGGCTCGTCGAAGCCCTCGGCCACCTGCAGG
The DNA here is from genome assembly GCA_903912275.1 of uncultured delta proteobacterium. Taxonomy (GTDB): domain Bacteria; phylum Myxococcota_A; class Bradymonadia; order REDH01; family REDH01; genus CAIWGR01. Next base: position 6,839 of record CAIWGR010000520.1, on the reverse strand, counting down.
AACGGGGCAAAGAGGTGGCCTTCGAGGTGGTGCACGCCCACCATCGGAAGGTTGCGGGCGAGCGCGAGCCCCTTTGCGAACTCGATGCCGACGAGGAGGCTCCCGACCAGGCCGGGCCCTTCGGTGACCGCCATCGCCGAGATGTCGGCCAGCGTGACGCCGGCCTCATCGAGCGCCTGCTGCACCACCCTGGTGATGGCCAGCGCATGGCTGCGCGAGGCCAACTCCGGCACCACGCCGCCATAGAGGGCATGCAGGGCGACCTGTGAGTCGACCGCCGAGGAGAGCAGGCTCCGCGTGCCGTCGAGGACGGCGGCGGCGGTCTCGTCGCAGCTCGACTCGATGGCGAGCAGCAGCGGCCCGCCCCGCTCGGGTGGGTGAGCCGCGGTCATGATGGCCTAGAGACCCTGCAGGATGGTGCGGATCTCGCCGGCGCGGCGGCTGTTGGGGTTGAGCTCGAGGTAGCGCTCGTAGGCCTCGCGGGCGCCGGCGTTGTTGCCCGACTCCTGCCGTGCCGCGCCGAGCGTGAGCAGGGCGTTGGTGTTGCGGCGGTTGATGCGGAGCGCCCGCTCGAGCGGGCCGGTGGCCGAGCTGGCCTCGCCCATCTCGTAGTAGGCCTGGCCGAGGTAGGTGAGGGCGTCGGAGTCCTGCGGGTCGGCCTCAATGGCTGCACTGCAGTTGGCGACGGCATCTTTGTACTTCTTGGCGGCGAAGCTGGTGGCGCACTTGTCGCCCTTGCCCTTGGCTACTGGGGCAACAACAGCGGGCGGCGGCGTGGGAGTCGACCGCGGCGCAGACTTGGTCGTCGACTTGGTCGCGGCCTTCGCCACCGAGGGAAGCTGCTTGGTCTTGTCACTGGCCCACGCTTCGGTGAGGTCGGTGGCGTTGTTGGCCACCGCAATGCCCACATCGTTGCCGGCGATCTTGGCCTTGTCGAAGGCCTCTGCGGCGGCCTTCTTGGCCAGCTCTTCGGCCGTCGGGCCCGCTGGGGCCGCCTTGGCAGGCGCGGCGGGCGGTTCGGGGGCAGGCGCGGGTTCGCCGCCCACGTTGAGGACAGCCGCGATGACCACCAGCACGAGGATGCCCAGAATGATCCAGGTCCAGCGAACCGCCGAGGGCTCCTTCTCATTCGAGCCGTACATCTCGTCGAGCGCGTGGTGCTCCTCCACGGCCGCGTGGGCGCCGGTGAAGAAGACCTCCTCATGATCGGCAAGGCCGGTGAGCGGAGCAGACTGCGTGCCGGCTACGACGGAGGCGAGGTCGAGCTCGCGCGCACCGGTCTCCGCCACCGCGGGGATGGAGCCGGAGGCGCGGACAATCGACTCTTCGGAGATCTGGCGCGCACCCGAGGCGCCACCCGCTTCAAAGTGAAGCGCTGTCGCGACAGCGGGCGGTGCCGCAGGCGGTGCGACAGGCGGAAACCAGACCGGCGCGACGGGCGTTGCCGTCGAATCCTGGCGCATGGCCTCCATCTCGCGGCGACGGGCCTCTGCCGCCTCCGGCGAGATCGTCGCGGGCAGCGAGCCTCCGCTCGGGGCGGTGAAGGCTGGCTGATCGCCCGAGAGCGAGCTCAGCGAGCCGTTGATCGATTCGCGCCGCTGACGCAGCTCCTGCTCGCGCGCTGCAAGCTCGTTGGTGCGGCGCTCAGCCGTCGCACGGAGCTCCTTCACCCGGGCCGCTGCCTCGCTCAGAATCAGCTCGGCCTCCGACTGGGCCAGCTCCTCGTGCATGCCGCGCTCGAGCTCGAGCCGCTCCTGCTCCTCCGCCAGTGCCTGCAGCTCCGCTGCGTGCGCGCGACGCTGCTCTTCCATGGCCCGCTGCCGCTCGGTCGCCATCCGGGCAACCTCCTGCTCGCGTGCGATGCGCTCCTGCTCCTGCCGCGCGAGCAGCGCGGGGTCGGCGGCCGGCACAGACGAGGTCGCCTCGCTCAGCCAAGCACCCACCTGACCTGCGGGCCGCTGCGCAGCCGAGGTCACCTGATTGAACTGGCCCGTCGGCATGCGGTCAAAGCCATCCTCGTCGCCGAGGTAGGTGTCCTTCGAGGGAACGAGGATGCCGCCACGGAGCAGCACGCCCACAATCTGGCAGCCGAGGAGGTCGTCGGTGTCGGCGAGCGCCACCACCTCTTCGAGCGAGCGGATGCCGTCAAAGAGACGCACAAGCGTGTTGGCTTCGGGCGGAAGCTGGCCAAGCTGGGCCACGAAGGCGGGATAATCCACGGTGTAGGTGCGCGAGAGGTCGCCCACCTGCGCGGCCGCAGTGCCCCAGGCCGAGGCATAGTCCACCGCATCGTTGAGGAGCTCGTCCATCGTGTGGTTGATGGTACGGGTGCGCCCCGTCGAGGCGGCGGCACGGAGCCGGTAGGTGCCGCTCTCCCAGGTCATCATGCGGCGGAGGACGCTGAGTCCCTGCGTGCGGTCACCCGTCGCGTCGATCAGCTCGCCCTGCTCCAGATAGAGCGTCCCGGAGAGCGCGCCATGCTGCAGGCGGAGGACGGCGGTCTGCCGGTCGGCCTCGATGGTCTGGAGGATCTCGATGAGCGTCACGCCACTCACATCGCCCGTCAGCTCGGTGCCGGGCGTCGCGACGCCAAGCGAGGTAGCGCGGGCGAGGATGTCGGTGATCCGGGCGACGAGCTCGCGGATCTGGAGCGGGCGGGCCACCACATCGGCGGCGCCGGCGGCCTGCGCGGCGGCGGGAAGGCTGGCGTCACTGCCGTCCGAGACGACGATGACGGGGAGGTTGCGGCCCTCCGCCTTGATCTGGGCAAGGAGGGTGAGCGCCGAACCATCCGAGAGCCGGGCCTCGGTGAGGATGAGGGCCGGCGGGGCAGAGCGGAGCGCGACGGCGGCCGCAGCCAGGCTGGCAACACCGCTGACCGGGTGGCCGGCCTTGCGGAGGCTCAGTTCGGTAAGCCGGCGGGAACGCTCATCAGAATCAATCAGTAGAATCATGCGCTGACGAGCCTCTCGCGGGCACTTTGCCGTGCCGTGACAGAATCCAACTTGCCCAATCCGGAGACACCAGTCGGCGGCTCTCGCTTCGGCGCAGGCCGAAGTTGATACACGCTACCGCCGATGCGAGGCAAGCGAGAGCCACCACTTTGGCACGGCCCACGCGCTATTGTCCGCGGCGTGGATGATTTGTGCCTCTCCGCCCCGCCTTGCATTGACGGGGTGGGTCGCCTAGTCGCGCCTTGCGCGCGGTGCCGCTTCGTTTGCACCCCTGTTTGCCGCCCAGAGCAGTGGAATGACCGACGAGAACGAGCCCATTTCGCCCGACGAACCTGCTTTGCCCGACGAGCCGCAGATCGAACACGCGCCGACCGACACCCCCGCGCCGGCAGCAGCGCACTCCGGAGAGACCGCCAACGCCTCTGCGAGCAGGGAAGAGCTGCTCCCCAGCGGGCCGTCGGCCAGCCCCACGCCGGGTGGCCGCCTCCTTGCAGCCACCTCCCCCGGCGCCCTCGCAGACTGGAAGCTCGGCCTTGCCGTGCTCGCTGCCGCCATCCTCCTCTTCATCCCAGGCCTCGGAAGCTTCGGCCTCTGGGACCCCTGGGAGGTCCACTACGGTGAGGTTGGCCGCCAGATGGTCGAGCGGGGCGACTGGGTCTCGCCCTGGTGGGGCTCACACTGGTCCATCCCCGGCAAGAACCCGGAAGGCGAGTACTTCTTCTCCAAGCCGGTCCTCCTGCTCTGGATGATGGGCATCGGCACCAAGCTCTTCGGTTTCTCCGACTTCGCCATCCGAATCGGCACCACGCTCGTCGCCATCTCCGGCGTGGTCTCCACCTACTTCATGGGCGCACGCATCTGGAGCCGCCGCGTTGGCGTCCTCATGGCCATCGCCCTCATGACCAGCCCCTTCTACGCCATGCTCGGCCGCCAGGCGCAGACCGACATGCCCTTCGTCGGCCTCATGACCGTCGCCATGTGCGGCCTCATGCTCGGCGCCTTCGGACGCGACCGCAACGAGCCCATCGACCGCCTCACCTGGAACATCTTCCTCGTCAGTGTCGCGGCGCTGATGATCCCCCAGCTGCACACCATCACCATGCGGCAGACAGCCTGGTCCACCAACCCGGCCTTCAACGTCGTCGAAAAGACCTTCGCCTGGGGTCCCACCCAGCTCGTCATCTACCTGTTGATGATGGCGGTGGTCTACGTCACCGTTGTGCGCAGCAGCACCCGCACCCGCGGCCAAATCTATCTCTTTCTCTTCTACGCCTTCGTCGGACTCGCCACGATGGCCAAGGGCATCCTCGGCTTCGCGCTGCCGGGCGTCATCATCGCCGGCTACCTTGCCGTCTCCCGCGACTGGTCCTTCCTCATGCGGGCCGAGATCCCGCGCGGGATCCTCGTGGCCCTCTTTGTCGGCTTCCCTTGGTATGGGGCGATGTTTGCCCGTCACGGCGGCATCGGCGGCTCCTTCTGGGACCGCTTCATCATCCACGACCACTTCAAGCGGCTCTCCGAGGGCGTCCACCAGATCGACACCGGCTCCTTCGAGCACTTCATCAAGTGGCTCGGCTACGGCCTCTTCCCCTGGGGCTCCTTCGTGCCGGCCATGATCGCCCGGACCCTCTCGCCCGAACCCGACAACGAGGTGCGCGATCAGCAGCGGGCCCGCTGGATGCTCCTGGTCTGGTTCGGCATCGCCTACACCCTCTTCACCCTCTCGAGCACCAAGTTCCACCACTATGTCTTCCCCGCGGTCCCACCGCTGGCGATGCTGGCGGCGCTCTTCGTCGATGACCTCCTCGAAGGACGACTCTCCAAGCGGCTCCACTGGCCCATCCTTGCTTCGGCCTTCGCCCTCTTTGCCGTCGTCGGCTTCGACCTGCTCGCCGACCCGCAGCACCTCAAGAACCTCTTCACCTACCGCTACGACCGGCTCTGGAGCGCGGCGGAGTGGAACCCCGGCTTCCGCCTGGCGATGGGCAGCTTCTACGCCCTCTTCGCTGTGGCACTGCTGCTCATGGCCATCCCCAACCGGCGCAAGCTGGTCTTTGCAGGCACCATCCTCCTCTGCCTCACCACCCTCGCCTCGGCTGGCTGGACCCTCAACGGCTACATGGCCACCATCTCGCCGAGTTGGAGCCAGGCAGAGCTCTGGGACGCCTACTACGCACAGTGCACCCCCACCGATCCGCCGCCGGGCGCCCACCCCATGAAGCGCTACTGCAAGGAGCCCGCGATCTCCTACAAGCTCAACTGGCGGGGCGAGACCTACTACACGCAGAACGAGATCGTGCCGCTCGCCGACACGGAGCAGGTGAAATACTTCATCGAGCACAATGAGGCCCGCTGCTTCTACGCCATCATGGAGCGGGGCCGCGCCACCGCCTTCAAGAACGACCTGCCCGTCGGCCAGCGCGAGACGGTCTACGAGGCCTACACGGGCAACAACAAGTTCATCCTGCTCTCGGCCAACTGCAAGGCGGCGCCAGCGCCGGGCACGCAGAAGAAGAGCGCTCCTGTGGCCGCAGAGGCCAGCGGCGGCGGGGTCATCGACTGATGCTCACCATCCGGTTCCACGGCCACGCCTGCTTCGGCCTCGACCTGCCGGACGGTACCTCTCTCTGCATCGACCCCTTTGAGGCAGGTGGCTTCGGCGGGCTGCTCCCCCATCGGGGCGTCCCCGACCGCTACACCCGCGTTGTCTGCACGCATGAGCATGCCGACCACAACGCGACCCACGCCATTCCGAGCGCACGCCGCATCGCGCAGCAGCACCGTGAAGAGGGGCTCGTCATCGAGACCTTCACGGCACCGCACGACGAGCATGGCGGCCGCCTCCGCACCGGGCTGGTCTCGCTCCTCCGCATCGAGGCAGGTGGCGCCACCGTCGTCCACCTCTCCGACCTCGGCGAGCGGCCCCAAGGCCCGCTGCTCCGCTGGCTCAGGGAGCGGCCCATCGACCTGCTCATCGGCCCGGTCGGTGGCTACTTCACGCTTGACGCCGACGGCTTCGCCGAGCTTGTGGCGCTCGTGAAGCCCCGCTTCGCCATCGGCTGCCACAGCGCCGAAGACGGCGCCCGGTTCCCCGACCTCGACGACCTCTCGCTGCTCAACGCACGGATCGGTCCAGCAGCTGTCGGCACATCGTTGACCGTCGGCGGCGATGCAGTCTGGGCCTTGGACGCCGCTCAGATTCCGGCATCGCAGCTGCTGCTCCGCCTGCGCATCGCGCTGTAGCGCGGGGCGCAAAACGAGGCAGGGCGCCCGGAGGGTGAACTCCGCGCGCCCCGCGTTCGTCGAACCAGCCGCTTAGTTGCGGAAGGTCACGTTGCCGTAGGTACCTGCGGCGCCTGCGGTGCCGAGACCGGTTGCGGTGTTGGACGAGGTGCCGCCCGTGCCACCGGCACCCGAGGTGGCCGTCGCAGCGCTGTTCAGGAAGGTGTTGCCGCTGGCGTAGGTGGTGTTGGTGAGCGCGCCTGCGCCCCAAACGAGGATGTCCCAGGAGGAGCCGCCGCAGCCGCCGCCGCCGCCGCCGCCGTGGCCACCGCGGGTACCGGGCGCGCCGCCCTGACCAAAGTGAGAGCAGAAGCGACGGATGTCGTTTGCCGCAGAGGTGTTCTGGCCGCCGCCACCGGCTGCACCGGGATCGCCGCCCGCGCCGCCGTTGCCTCCGTCACCACCATCGCCACCAAAGTCGCGGGAGATGCGGTTGGCAGAGATAACGGGGAGCGAAGCGCCCGCGGGGGTGGTGTAGATAACGAAGATGCCGAAGGAGCCGCCGCCGCCCGTGCCCGTGTAACCGAGTTCGGCCGCGCAGCCACCCGAGCCGCCGCCGCCGCCCGAACCGCCGAGACCCTCTTGGGTGCCGGAGTTCGCGAT